>JAHFBR010000047.1 GCA_023249955.1 bacterium | reverse complement strand
TACCCTTGCCATCAGTTTTTGTTGTTGCCTGTGCAATTCTTTTGCCGATTTCTTCAAATGCATCAAGATACTCGATCTTTTCTTGCACTACGCCATTTACCACAGGGTGGTAGGGAGTTTCAATGAACCCAAGCTCATTAGCGCGGGCATAAGTTGATAATGATGAAATAAGACCAATATTTTGTCCTTCAGGTGTTTCGATAGGACAAATTCTGCCGTAGTGGGACGGGTGAACGTCGCGAACTTCAAATGTTGCGCGTTCACGGCTGATACCACCGGGCCCAAGAGCAGAGAGGCGACGCTTATGCGCCATTTCTGCCAGAGGATTGGTTTGATCCATAAATTGTGACAACTGACCGGTACCAAAGAATTCGCGCAAAACAGCAGCGAGAGGCTTTACATTCAAGAAATCATACGGCATGAGTGATGCATAGTTTTCTTGCAGTCTAAAGCGCTCTTTGACAATTCTTTCAATGCGTGCAAAGCCGACATAAAGCTGGCTTTGAAGCAGTTCGCCAACCAAGCGAACACAGCGGTTGCCAAGATGATCGATGTCATCAAGTTCGCCTTCGCCGCGCTCTTTCAATCCAATTAGGTAACGCATTGTGGCGATGATATCTTCTTTGGTCAGGCTTGTGTTGGCCTCGCTGACTGAGACGCCAAGTTTTCGGTTGGTACGGATACGTCCAACAATGGTCAAATCATAAAAGCGTTGATTGAAGAATAAGTTTTGAATGTATTCCTCCATGACCTTGATGGCAGGGATATCACCAGGCTTGAGCTTGGTATAAACCTCTTTGAGCGCTTCTTCACGTGTCGAAGCGTGATCATGTGCGAAGGTAAGTGCCATGGTTGGCTGCACAACATAGCCGGATGACTGAATGATTTTAAAGCTCAAGGAGCCAACTTCAGCGAGTTGCTGGATAACCTCTTCTGTTAGCTCAGCACCCAGTGACGCAATAACTTCGCCCGTTTTGGGAGCAATAACATCTTGTGCAACGATTCGGCTTAAAAGGCTATTGGTACGAACTGTTAAATAATCTAACTCTTCTTTGTGCAGCTTTTCGATGTGGGCCTTGGTAAAGCGTTGACCAATGGTAAACTTGCTTTCAAGCTCTTTGGGAAGAGCGCCAATTTCAAGACGTTGGCCGATCAGATTATTATCGACCTTGCGATAAAATTTGCCGCCCTTAACTTCGACGGTATCGAAGTCATAAAAAAGAGATAGCAGTTTATTTTTTTCAATACCAACCGCTTGCAAAAATGTTGTTGCAAGAATTTTTTTCTTTTTATCAATGCGAACGTAAACCAGATCGTTGTGATCGAATTCGAAATCGAGCCATGAGCCACGGCTTGGAATCAGGCGTGCAATGTGATAGGGCTGGCCACGATAATCCTTGGTTTTTTTGCTGAGCGTAAACATAACGCCTGGGGCTCGGTGAATTTGGCTTACGACAACACGGTCAACACCGTTGATAAGGAAAGTGCCTTGGCTGCCTAGATAAAATGCACCATCATGATCTTCATAAAGATCAACCATGACCGGTAAGTCGCAAAAGAACACATCTTGTTCTTTGATGTCGCGTACAACTTTTTCTGAAGTTTGAGCATCGATGTCCCAGCTGATAAGCTGCATCTTAACCTTGAGTGGCAGCGAGAATGTTTTACCGCTATAACGACATTCGTCAACGGTTGCTGGAACTTTTATCGAAACGCGAGAGAAGCATTTTTTGCAATGAGAATAAGCAGCATCAGATTTTTTACAAGAAGGACAATCTTTGCCTTGATTAATACGCCCACAACCACTCTTTTTGCACGAGGCACACGTCCATTTATAGCGATTTTGGATTCCCGTTACTTGGCCACAAATGCATGACCAATCACCGAGCTCATAACTAACATACTCAAGAGAGATGCGTTCATTATGCTCGACAGGAAACGTATCGCGAAAAACTTTTTCAAGCCCTATGTGCTTGCGCTCTGATGGAATGCAGTCAAGCTGTACAAAATCATTGAACGACTTTGATTGTACTTCAATCAGATTGGGTAGCGAAACAACTTCTTTGATTTTGCCGAACGATTTTCTTAAAAGACCTTTACCTCTACCAAATCCAGACATTCAACCGCTCCTGTAGCGTAAACACACCTTAACCAAAATTACCGCACGTCATACTAAATAAAAAGTATAAAAGAAACTAAAGGGATACCGCCTAGAACGACAGATTGCGTTGTCTAAAACGGTATCCAAATAAGAACTTGTGCAATACACAAGAAGTATAGTTATGCAAGCTCGACTTTAGCACCAGCTGTTTCAAGCTCTTTCTTGATTTTTTGAGCCTCTTCTTTAGGGGCTGCTTCTGAGACAACAAAAGGTGCATTTTCAACAGCCTCTTTTGCAGCGCCCAGAGAGAGTGAAGTGACTGCGCGCAATGCCTTGATGACATTGATTTTGTTAGCGCCAGCGTCCTTCAAAGTGACTTTATACTCAAGCTTTTCCTCTGCAGCAGCAGGAGCAGCAGCGGCAGCAGCCGGCATAGCGACAGCAGCAGCAGGAGCAGCAGCAGATACGCCGAATGTTTCTTCAAGCGTTTTGATTAACTCTGCAAGCTCCATTACGCTCATCTTTTTTATTTCTTCTACAAATTTTGATGCCATGTGAATGACTCCTTATAATCTAACAACCTACGACCTAGTCGACCTAATACCTATTTTCACACTGTGTTTCGTACATAGCCTTGATCAAAGACTCCGATAAATCGAGAGATTAAGCCCAATCTACCATAAAAATGCACGATTTACTACTGATTTTGCTGTTTCTGTTCTTCGATTCGCTTCAGTACATAAAGCAAACGAGCAATCATCTGATACAAAACAGTTACCAGACCGCCCATTGGAGCCTTCATGGTGCCAAAAAGCTGCGCAAGAAGAATTTCGCGAGATGGCAACGATGCCAAGAATGCGAGCTCCTGTTTGCTCAATACTTTGGCCTCATAAAAGCCAACCAGAAGTGTTAATGCACTGTTATCTTTTGCAAAAGACACCAGCTGCTTGGCGGTTGCTGAAACATCTTTGTCGGCAAAGACCAAGCCAACCTGGTTTTTAAGTTCAGAGCAAAATGCATCAGAACCCGCAAGATCTTCAGCGGCCTTACGCATAAGGGTAGCCTTGGTGATCTTGAGTTTGCTGCCCTCTGTGCGCAGATTTTTTCTCAAACCTTGCAGCGCAGAGACGCTCATGCCCTTATAATTAACCAAAAAAGTGGCCTGAGTCTCAGAGATCATTCGACGAAGATCAGAAACTACAGCTTCTTTTTGTTGCCGATTCATAGTAATTCCTTATTAACCTTGCGTAACTTCGTCTGGATTGAGAGCAATCCCAACGCCCATCGTAGATGAGATCGTCACTTTTTTAACGAACTTACCCTTTGATGTTGGGGGCTTGCTTGTTCTTACCGCCTGCATCAGGGTAGCAAGATTTTCAAGAAGCTTTTCTGTGCCGAACGATACCTTGCCAAATGGTGCGTGTACAAGACCAGCTTTGTCATTTCTGAACGAGACGCGGCCCTTTTTCAGATCTGACACGATACTTGCAATGTCAAAGGTTACGGTACCGACTTTTTTATTGGGAAGCAAACCACGGGGGCCGAGGATTTTTGCTACACGGCCTACAGCACCCATCAAATCTGGAGTTGCTACAGCTGCCTCAAAATCACACCAGCCGCCCTCGATTTTTGTAATCAAGTCCTCAACGCCAATAAAATCGGCGCCGGCTTTTTTAGCCTGTTCTTCATATTCGCCTTTAGCAAATACAAGAACACGCATTTTCTTTCCTGTTCCGTTAGGAAGCAGGACTGAACCGCGCACTGTTTGTTCACCCTTAGAAGCATCGATGCCCAAATTAATGTGCGCGTCAACGCTTTCATCAAATTTTGTATGTGCACTTTTCACTACAAAATCCAATGCTGACTTCCAGTTGGTAATCTTAGCTGTGTCAAGTTTTTCTATAGAACTCAAATGTTTTTTTCCGTGCTTACTCATAGCAAGTCCACTTCGACTACGTGATTTGTATATTCATTAATCAACAACCGCAAGCCCCATGCTTCGAGCGCTTCCAGCAACAATTTTTTTGGCGCCTTCAATATCCGTGGCGTTCAAATCTGGCATTTTGATCTTTGCGATCTCTTCGATGTCTTTCCACTTGATGTTGCCAACAGTCTCCTTGCCTGGATTTTTGGCACCTAATTGAATGTTAGCTTTTTTGCGTAACAATTCAGAAACCGGCGGAGTTTTGAGTACAAAATCAAAACTTTTGTCGGTATAAACGGTCACCACAAGGGGTACCGTTTCGCCTTTGCGTGAAGCTGTCGCAGCATTGAATTTTTTGCAAAAATCCATGAGGTTAACTTGATGCTGACCGAGCATAGAGCCAACAGGAGGAGCAGGGTTTGCTGCGCCACCTTGCAGCAGAAGCTTTACTTTTGCTTTTATCTTCTTGGACATTATAGTCTACCTGTTTTAATGTTAAGGGTTACTTTTTAACCTGATCAAATCCTAATTCTACCGGTGTCATGCGACCGAAGATGCTAACCATGACGGTGATTTTTTCGCGCTCTTCATCGAGCTTATCGATGATGCCCATAAAGCCCGAAAATGGTCCCTGAGTGATATGCACCTCGTTACCAACAACGAAGGGCGATTTTTCTTGGGGAACAGCAAGCTTGCCGCTAATTTGAGCAAAAATACGGTCCACTTCTTTGTCTGAAAGCGGAACAGGGCTTTCGCCGCCTAAAAAACGAGTGACACGTGGTGTTGCGGAAATAAGACGAAAGGTATCTCCTGTCATCTCCATGTGGACGAGAAGATAGCCCGGAAAGATTTTTTCTTTCTTGGACTTCGTGTCAGAGGAAAAAAATGACATGACCTCGCCGGCAGGTATTAGAATCTGACCAAAGAGTTCTTGCAAGCCTTCTTCAACAAATCGTTTTTCCAGATCTGTTTTTACAATATCTTCAAAGCCTGTATAAACCTGTACGACGTACCAACGTTTCATTGAATGACCAACCGCGTAATTTATCGTTTTTTAACTAATCAGATGTGTAATAAAAGCGCTGAATGCCGTATCCATAACGCCCAGAATGAAGGCAAAAATGACAACAAGAATGCAAACAATAATTGCCGAACCAACTAGCTCATCACGAGTCGGCCACGTAACTTTTTTAAGCTCGGTTTTTACCTCGTATAAAAATGTTACAATCTTACTTAGTGCCATTTTGCTCATCTTAATCTCCACATCTACAACTCTGCATATTACTGGCAGGCCAGGAGGGATTCGAACCCCCAACACGCGGATTTGGAGTCCGCTGCTCTACCGTTGGAGCTACTGGCCTTCATCATCTACTACTTGGTCTCTTTATGGGTAGCATGTTTGCGACATTTTGCGAAAACTTATTCAGAGACAGCTTCCCAAAATCTCTCTTTTTCGAAACTCTTTTGCTGTAATTACGTAGGCCACAACCTTCGCATTCCAGGTGTACAATAACCCTATTCTTAGCCATCATCAAACTTTCGTAAAACTAACATTGAAGGTGGAGCCCGCGACCGGACTTGAACCGGTGACCTCTCCCTTACCAAGGAAGTGCTCTACCAACTGAGCTACGTGGGCATTACGTTCAGCCTTTGTAACATCAAAAACACCGGCGCATCAGCATTATAAAGATTTTTTGTGGAGCTGGCAACTGGACTCGAACCAGCGACCTGCTGATTACAAATCAGCTGCTCTACCAACTGAGCTATGCCAGCCTCACTATCTTCTGGAGCGGGAAACGGGTCTCGAACCCGCAACCTTCAGCTTGGAAGGCTGACGCTCTAGCCAATTGAGCTATTCCCGCAACCTAATGCTAACTCTGTGTGCGTATATGGCCTAAAACAGCCAACAACTCCAAGTATACCTGAGCTTTTATTCGAGTCAAAAACTCACACTACGCCATCTGACTGGTTTACCCAGCCGTAGCGCGTTGGCGCGTAGGCTGGTGGGGAGGACAGGATTCGAACCTGTGAAGGCTGTGCCAGCGGATTTACAGTCCGCCCCCTTTGACCGCTCGGGAACCTCCCCTTGCTTGGGTTATACGCGGTAATAATCTTTTACAAAAGCTGTAAACAATGACAACTATCATAGATATTTTGTCAAATTTTTCAATCTTTTTCTGGCAGATTTTTGACAATTTTTAAGGAGTGATGTGAAAAAGTCGTAGGTTTTCATGCGCAGGGTCGTAACTGATGGAGATTGAGCACACCTGCTGATTAAGCGGTGGGTGCTGTAAAAGCTCAGAAATACAGGCTGGCCATTCAATTAAACAATAGGCATCTTGCTGCGCAAGTAGCTCATCAAAGCCAGCAGCAACAAACGCGCCAATGGTTTCAAGGCGATAGAGGTCAAAGTGGTGAAAGGTGCAGCCTGATGGAGCCTGGTATGTATTTACATAGGTAAATGTTGGGCTGGTTACAGGCTCGGTAATGCCGCACTGGGACAAGAGCTCTTTTACGGTAGTGGTTTTACCGGCTCCTAGTGATCCAGTAAACGTAAAAATCCTGTGTGTTTTAAGGCGGGGGATGAGTTCGGTTTTGACCAAGTTTGGAATATCGGCGCGTGTTACGTTTTTTTTCATGGGTTTCAAATATTTTTCAAATTGGATTTATTCTAATTTTTTAAGTTTTTGCAGCATGCGGCGGTCTTTTTTAGATAGTGTGAATGATTTTCCCTTTCTCGACAATGGCTGCTTGTACAAATCATCAAGTTTGTTGCGCATGTCTCGACCGGCAGCCTGTTCCATTAAAAGATCCAGGGCTTTAGAGTCGCCTGCAGGCAGCTCGTCATCAACCGATTCATATTTTTCAAGCTCTGGCTCTATTTTTTCGTTTCCCGAAAATGCTTGCGCCGCATCGCTTAAAAGATTTTGCTGCAGGATACCGTAAAATTCATGAACCCCCAATGTGTCCAGATCAAACTTTTCGCAGGCTGTCTTGAGCGCTCGGTCCTGTGTGATGACCAAAAGTTCTTTGCCTTTGTTGCGCTCAACAAATTCGACTATCCAGCTGTCTGCACTGCTTTTAGTTCCAGAAAAAACTACAACCACTCCCGACTTAACCGTTCTGGTGGCATGTGGACTGGGCCCCGCGTCAAAGACTGTTACGATTTCATCGATTGTCGGATCCTTTTTGGTTTTATAGTAAGCAAGTTGCTGAATAAACCGATCACGCTGCTTGGTGAGGTTATTTTTCTGTCCCGGCCATATCTGCTTAAGAAGGTTATAGCCATCTATAACGATTATCATGCTCCATTGCTCTTTCTGCTTAAAGATCATTGTAAAAATATGATTTTTACGTTACCTTCACAGTGTTGTTGAACGCAAAGCTTTTATAAAATCACACACATATTTTGAGTCTCTTTTGATTTTGTGTTTGTGATAGGGAGGGTACATGTCGCACCTTGCTCAATTACGCCAAAAAATTCGCACTATTCAAACAACAAAAAAAATTACACATGCTGTCCGGCTTGTGTCGATGTCTCTTTATAATAAGCTCGATCGTCTCAACACGCCGTTGAAAAACTATACCAGCAATCTTAAAAATCTTTTTGTTGAGCTTCTTGCGCATGCGCCTGAATGGAAAAGTTCATTGCTTTTTCCGCAGGATGTTTTTGATTCAAGACCACTGCATATTGTGGTTGCAACATCCAAAGGGCTTTGCGGAAGCCTCAATTCAAATTTATTGCGCTATGTTAACGCATCACTTTTTATTGAAGTGCAACAAGTTCCCAAGTTCATTGCTATTGGTCAAAAGGCTGTTGTGTATGTCAAAAATATGGGGAAGGGAGAGCTGGCTCATACTTATGCAGAGCTGAGTTCAAATAATTTCATTGCTCTTGCCGATGACCTGGTGGACAAAATTGTCAACGCACCGGAGCATTATACATCGGTTTGTTTTTATATCAGCGAAGCGAAATCATTTTTTCTTCAAAAGCCCTGCAAGTTTACACTGATTCCCATGTCGCTTGATCCATTACCCGATGGAAAAAGTGAAACAACCCCGTTACCCGATCGTGATCCAGATGCAGAATTTATTTGGGAACAAGACCAGGGGGCTGTTTTGGATTATCTTTCTATTCGTTATCTGCGCAGCAGTATTATTCAAATTCTTTTTCAGGCCTTGCGGGCAGAGCATGCGGCACGCTTTTTGGCTATGGAAAACTCAACCAACAGTGCTGAAAAATATCTTGAGCGTTTAAAATTACAATTCAATAAACTGCGACAATCACTTATTACGAAGGAAGTGTCTGAGCTATCTTCTGGTTTTCAGA
>JAHFBR010000046.1 GCA_023249955.1 bacterium | reverse complement strand
CATCGCTGACGCCAAGCATATTTTCAACGTAGGACGAAACAGTAAAAACACGCGATTGATCCAATAAAATTGCTCGTACAATCTTGGCAATCACCAAAGCAATGGCATAATTGGTTGCACCCTTTTTAGCAATAATCTGATAAGCAGCACCTTTAGCCTGCTGATACATTGCCTCCAGGGCCTTGGCATCGTAACCAGGCAGCTGCGCAAGCCCGGTACCCGCAACATTGGCCTGACTCCACCACGCAAATTCGCTATCACCATGCTCACCCAAAATGTAGGCGGTGATGTCCTTGGCACTGATCTTAAAATGCTGCCCCATCAAATAACGCAGACGGGCGGTATCCAGCACGGTACCAGTGCCAAAAACACGGCAGGGTGGAAATTGCGAGAGTTTCAGCGTCACATAGGTCAAAACATCCAAAGGATTGGTCACCACCACAATAATACATTCACTATTGTGACGCACAATTTGAGGAACAATCGATTTAAAAACAGAAACGTTGGTGGCAAGCAGCTCTGAACGCGTTTGACCGACTTTTTGCGGAACGCCGGCCGTAATAACGACCACCGCAGCGTCTTTAACCAGGGCAAAATCATCGCCTGCAACAAAGTTAAGCGCCGTGGTAAATTGCATCCCATGCATCAAGTCAAGTGCTTCGCCTTCTGCTTTTTCTTTCTTGAGATCTATCAAGGCAATTTGAGCAGCGACACCACTCATCATCAGAGCATACGCGGCGGTACTCCCCACCAATCCTGCTCCAACAATAGCAACCTTTGCGGATGGATAATGCGACGTCTGTTTCATAAAACCCCTTTTGATAAAAACCTGCCCATGCGCAAAACAATTTTTAGTGTAGTGTTCAGACGGGTGGAAATAACAAGATTTTGGCAAAACTGTTTATCCGGTCTATTCTGAGTGAAGCACATAAAAAAGAGTGGGTTATCATCAGAGGAGGCTTTATGAGCATAAAACCAGATTCATGGATTCGCTTTATGGCACAACAATGCGGCATGGTTGAACCGTTTGTTGATCGCCAAGTACGTACCGTTAAAGATCAGGCATCAAAAGTGGTAAGCTACGGCCTTTCCAGCTACGGCTACGACATTCGCGTGGCCGACGAATTTAAGATCTTTACCAATATTAATAACAGTATTGTTGATCCAAAAGATTTTCATGCGAATGCTTTTGTTGAAGTAAATGCCGAAGTTTGCATTGTGCCACCAAACTCGTTTGCTTTGGCGCGTAGCATCGAATATTTTAAGATCCCACGCAATATTCTAACAATCTGCTTGGGCAAATCGACGTACGCTCGCTGTGGCATTATTGTTAACGTCACTCCGTTTGAACCGGAGTGGGAGGGCTACGTCACCATCGAAATTTCTAACACAACCCCACTACCAGCAAAAATCTATGCAAACGAGGGAATTGCGCAGGTTATCTTCTTGCAGGCGGACACTGAATGTGAAGTTTCATACGCCGACCGTAACGGGAAATACATGAAGCAGCAAGGTGTCACGCTACCCATGATCTAAATTTCTTGGACCCTAAAAAAATAAGGCACCGACTTCTCGGTGCCTTATTTTAAACTTATCTGCGTGTAAACGCGCGCTTAAACCCATTCAAGACGAGCAATAGGCGCTGTATCACTCACACGGGTTCCCAATGGAATAACACGGGTATAACCGCCTGGACGTGATACGTATTTTGGAGCAATCTCTTTGATCAGCTTTGTTACTGCCGAATCATCGTAAGGTAACAACTGTTTAATGCGACGAATCGTATTAAAATCGTAACCTACGCGAGCAGCAGTAACAATCTTTTCAACAAAGCGTTGTACTGCTTTTGCTTGCACTTTGCCTGTTTGCAAAATTCCGAACTTAATCAAATGAATCGCTTGATTGCGCAAAAGGGCTTTGCGATGTGCGGATTTGACGTTAAGTTTTTTGCGACCATTTTGATGCATCATGATTTTCTACCTTTACGTAATGTTAGGCACCAGCCTTCTTTTCTTGCTCTTTGATTGCTTTTTTCAAATCAAGTTCTTTGATGTTCATGCCAAGATGAAGACCGAATGCAGAAAGAATCTCTTTAACTTCACGCAATGACTTGCGGCCAAAGTTCTTAATTTTGAGAACATCTTCTTCTGTCATATTGACCAGATCAATAACACGTTTAATGCCTGCGCCAATAAGACAGTTGTGCGCGCGAACCGAGAACTCAAGTTCATCAATCGGTTTCAAGAAAAGTTCTACTGGAAGACCCTTTGTTGGGCTTTCGCCTTCAACTCTGTACTCTTTTTCGCTCTTTTCTTCAGGTGATTGTGACACTTCGTTGAAAGGAATCTCTTTTGCAAGCAAGAAGTGTTCAAACTGTGTACGCAAGACCGAGGTTCCATAATGAATTGCATCTTGTGGACCTACGGCACCATTGGTGTCAATGCGAACAATAAGCTTATCGCAATCAAAGCGTTCGCCAACACGGGCCTGTTCAACAGTATACTCAACACGCTTGACTGGAGAAAACATCGCATCAAGATAGATCCTGCCGTCTGCTTGCAATGATTCACCCAGTGGCCACTGAGCAGGCTGATAGCCTCGACCTGTTTCAACAAAAAATTCAATTTCAAGCTCGCCATCGGTTGCCAAATGTGCGATAACGTAATCTTTATTAATGACGGTCAGGTGATCGTCAGTTTTGATATCAGCAACTTTGACAGGACCTTCTGACTTTTTATGCAGATACATTTTGCCAGGCAGGCCTGTTGAATTTTTAACGACGATGCCTTTGAGATTCAAAAGCACATGAAGAATATCTTCTACAACGCCTTTGAGTGTTGAAAACTCATTGTTGACGCCTTTGATGATAACAGAGGTTACTGCTGACCCTTCAATAGACGACAGCATAACGCGTCGCAATGCGTTGCCCAAAGTAATCCCAAAACCAGGTTCCAGTGGCTGAACAATCAATTCTCCATACGTATTTGTGCTAACTGTCGTATCCCAATTTACTTTGGGAAGAATTAAGGGCTTATAATTCATTTTCTGTATCCATCCTTTAATACATCACAACCGACACATAACCTCTACTTACACAGCGTCTTTGAACATTGCGTAATGCCGCTTTTCAAAACGACCAGCGGCATTACAACCATTATCCACAGATGATATTACTTGGAGTACAACTCAACAATTAAGTGTTCTTGAATTGGCGCTGTAATATCTGATCGAAGCGGAAGACGTACAACGACGCCACGACGATCTTTCTTTTGCAAATCAAGCCACTCAGGGACTTTGACTGCTGTTGCAAGACGTTTATCAACAACATTTTCGATAAACGCTTTGCTATTGAGTGTTGCTTCAGACAAAGTGACCACATCACCCTCTTTGACGAGGTATGATGGTTTGTCTACCTTGATGCCGTTCACAAGTATATGCCCGTGAACAATCATTTGACGGGACTGAATGCGTGAAACAGCCATTTTGAGTCTGAAAACAACATTATCAAGACGGCGTTCCAATGTGGTCAAAAGATTTTCACCGGTAACACCGTGTTGTTTGGACGCAACTTGAAAGAACCGTCTGAACTGTCTTTCAAGAACGCCATACATCAATTTAACTTTTTGTTTTTCTTCAAGCTGCTTGCCATATTCGGAAAGCTTCTTGGTACCCGCACGCTTACCATGCTGACCTGGTGATGTTGGGCGTTTTTCAATAGTACATTTTGGAGATCGGCACTTCGCTCCCTTGAGATAGAGCTTTTCGCCAGCCATTCTACATTTGCTACACGTTGACATACGATCCTTCAATAGGGAATATGCTCATCAATTTATCCATTTAAACACGGCGCTTCTTGGGTGCTCGGCATCCATTGTGAGGAATTGGTGTTACATCACGTAAAACACTCACGCCAATACCCGAAGACTGTAAAGCTCTTACAACAGAGTCGCGACCAGAGCCCGGGCCTTGCATATTGACCTCAACCACTCTGACGCCCAAACCAACCATTTCTTTTGCAAGCTTGCCTGCTACTTGCGTAGCTGCATAAGGAGTTCCCTTGCGGGTTCCCTTATAACCAAGCGCACCAGCACTTCCACGCATAAGCACGTCACCATCTGTCGTGGAAATTGTTACCATTGTATTGTTGAAAGTCGACTTGACGTGAGCAACAACCGTCTCAACGCTTCTGTGTTGCTTTTTTTTGCTTTTTTTGTATGCCATCTCTACCCTTGTGCGCTATGGCTCTTATTTCTTAGTTACCGTTTTCTTACCTGCAACAACGTTTGCAGATTTACGAGGACCTTTGCGTGTACGAGCATTAGTCTTTGTACGTTGACCACGTACTGGCAAGGACTTCTTATGACGAAGGCCTCGGTAGCATCCAATTTCTTGTAGGCGCTTAATATCAAGCGTAATATTCTTACGCAACTCGCCTTCAACTTTGAAATGCTGATTTACATATTTTGAAATTGCTGCAATCTGTTCGTGTGTCAAATTCTTAATGCGAATGTCAGGGTTAATGCCTGTCTGCTCTAAAATTTCTTGTGATCGTGTAAGACCAATACCAAACAGGTACGTCAGCCCGTATTCAACACGCTTTTCGTTCGGTAACACAACACCTTCTATACGTACCATTAAAAGACCTCTCGTATGCTATACATTTTCTGCGTCATCTCTTCTAAGTTATTTACCATCACCAAGCAACTACCCTTGACGCTGTTTATGCTTTGGACTTTTGTCGCAAATAACACGGACAACGCCTGCTCGACGAATGACTTTGCAATTATCGCAAATCGGCTTGACTGAAGTTCTTACCTTCATAACATAACTCACAACGGTTAAATTTTATCTTTTTCAACTAACAACCACAGCTCATTGATATACGCTTCATACACCCTGCTGCTGACCACCTTTATAGCGCGAAACAATCCGCCCCTTGGTCAAATCATAAGGCGAAATTTCTATAGCAACTTTATCACCCGGAAGCAGCTTTATGTAATGCATGCGCATTTTTCCAGAGACGTGTGCTAAAATAAGATGCCCACCTTCAATAAGGCGAACTTGAAAATTTGCATTGGGAAGCGCTTTTTCCACAATGCCATCCATCACTATGACATCTTCTTTTCTTTTCATAATCTTGTCAAAACCTCTGCTCCATCTTTGGTAACAACAATCGTATCCTCAACATGAGCTGCCAAGCCGCCATCTATGGTTCGAGCAGTCCAGCCATCACTCATAATACGTACCTTGTAACTTTTTTCAGTAATCATTGGCTCAATCGCAAGCGTCATTCCCTCTTGCAACACCGGTCCATGACCAGGCTTGCCATAGTTCAGAACCTGCGGAGGCTCGTGAATTGCCTTACCGATACCATGACCCGCAAAATCACGTACTATGCCAAAACCTTCTTTTTCAACTATCTCTTGAATAGTAGACGAGATGTCAGAGAGCCTTACGCCAGGGGCAACCTTAGCTATCGCTGCATCCAGAGCCAACTGGGCAACAGAGGCCAAGCGGCGTGCTACGGGGCTGGCCTCACCCACAAAAAAGTACCGTGCCATATCGGCACAATAGCCTTTGTAAGAGCCAACCACATCTATTTTAACAAAATCCCCAGATTTTAAAATAATTTCTTTTGATGGAATGCCATGAACCACAACATCATTAAGCGATATCAGCGTCGCATGCCTATATCCAGCATACCCCTTGCACGCTGGAACAAGCTCAAGCTCATGCATTCGACGCTCCATAAACGCATCAATATCGTGGCTACTGGCTCCAGGGATCACCATCGACGCCACTTCTTGCATTAGCTGAGCCAGAGCTTTGCCCGCAATTCGCATTTTGTCAATGGACGACTTGTTTTTAATAATAATTCTTTCCACTAGTCACTCCGCGCCGTCGATCCCTGCAAGCCTACAGAAGTTCTGGTACACGTGTTCTGAATCAAGCCCCTGAATATTCAAAATCTCAGTAGGCTGCTTCATCTGCTCATAAAACAGCATCAGCATGTCACGATATGCGGGATATGCCCTAAGCCGCTCACGAACCACTTCTTCACGATCGTCATCACGTTTATACAATGGGCTACCACAGTACGTACAATTAGTAAGGCCTGGCGCCTGGGTAAACGGAGCCTGACATTGCTTATTGCTACACAATAAACGTCGTGAAAGTCGCATAACAATATCTTCTTCAGGCAGTTCAATAACAATGACCCGAAAATGATACTGTGGATGTTTATTCAGAAATTCCAAAAATCGACGGGCCTGACCTTGTGTTCGTGGAAATCCATCAAGAATAACAGGACTTTGTTCGTGCTGCTGCGTCACCAACCAATCAATCACCATGTCGGTCATGAGATCGTCTGGGATCAGTTGGCCTTTTTTTAAATACCCATCCAAAAGCAATCCAAACTCGGTTGCATTGGCAACATGCTGTCGGCATAAATTACCAGTCGAAAGCATCTGGAAACCTTGCTGTTGAACAAGCCTTTGTGCAAGAGTCCCCTTGCCCGACCCTGGAGGGCCAAAAAATGAAAATATTGTTCTTGGTGCATCCTGTTGCTTCATCATGCTATCGTGCGTAGCGTCCTTTCAACCGACCTGATGCTAAAAATCCTTCATAGCGACGCTCAATCAGATGCGATTCAATTTGTGATGACATATCCAATGCCACACCAATCACAATCAAAAGACCAGTTCCTGTAAAGATCACTGGAAAGGCAATCAAGCTTTTGAGCATTGAAGGTAAAATAGCTAATAACGCCAAATATACAGCACCCGGAAAGCCAACACGCATCAGCAAATAATCAAAGAATTCTGCAGTCTTTTTGCCAGGTCTAATGCCAGGAATAAAACCACCTGATTTGCGAATGTTATCGGCCAATTCTGCCGGATTAAAAATAACGGCGGTATAAAAGAACGCAAAAAAGATAATCAATCCTGCATTCACAACGTTATACAATAAACGCTCACCGTAAAACCAATCCGCAAGGAATCGATTCACGTCAGGCCAACGCGCCGCAAACAAACCGGCGATGGTCATTGGCATGGACATAATAGCTTGCGAAAAGATCACCGGAACAACGTTTGCTGGGTTAAGTTTAAGCGGAATGTATGAACTTTGACCACCATAAACCTTGTGACCAACAACGCGCTTTGCGTATTGAACCGGCACCTTGCGCTCACCACGTTCCAAAAAGATGATGCACAATATAAATGCCATGGTAATTAAACCAAGCAATCCAATGATTAACGGATCTGTCTGACCCAAGCGTACATGTTCAACAATGCGCAGTATTGCGTTGGGAAACCCTGCAACAATACCAGCAAAAATGATCATCGAACTTCCGTTGCCCAATCCATGTCCATTGATTTGCTCACCAAGCCACATGATAAACAACGAACCAACGGTCATGATCAGCACGGCTGAAAGCCTAAAGCCCCAGCCAGGCGTCAACACAATCCCAGGTTGGCTTTCGAAATATACAGCAAACCCAAATGATTGAATAACGCTCACGGCAATTGTTAAATAACGAGTATATTTATTGATAATGCGCCGACCATATTCACCTTCTTTGGAGTAAGCCTCCAACGTTGGTATCATGATGGTAAGCAACTGCATCATAATCGATGCACTAATGTACGGACCCATACCAAGCGCAAAAATTGCAAACTTTTGAAGCGCTCCACCAGAGAAGAGGTCAAAATACGACAAAAGACCACCACCCATGGATTGCGAATTAAAAAGATTGCTCAGTGCCGCAGCGTTTACCCCCGGAATTGGCACGTGTGTTCCAAAACGGAACACCGCAAAAATTCCCAGTGTAAACGCAAGCTTTTTACGCAATTCAGAAACGAAAAAAATGTTTTTGAAGTTATGGAGTAACACTACCACTGCCTATCTCCTATATCAGCTGGACTGAACCTCCAGCCTTTTGAATAGCCTCAGACGCTGTTTGGCTTATTGCATTGACATTGACGGTCAACTTTTTGGTCAAAGCTCCGGTTCCCAGAACCTTGATCAAATAGGCACCTTTGCCTTTTACCAAGCCCTTAGCGCACAATGTGTCTTTGGTAACAGTTTCACCATTGGCAAAACTGCTTTCCAAGTCAGCAAGGTTAACAAGCTTAAACTCGCGCTTAAATGGGTTAGTAAAACCTCGGCGTGGAATTCGACGAACCAAAGGCATTTGACCGCCTTCAAAGTAAGCCTTAATCTCGCTGGTAGAACCGGTACGAGACTTTTGACCCTCTTTACCACGACCAGAGTAACGGCCACGTTTACCACCACGACCAACACGTTTTCTTTTTTCTACTATTTTTTCTAAATTATTGAGCAACATCTGCGCTCCCGAAAATTTCTTTTACCGTTTTACCTCTTAATTGC
>JAHFBR010000045.1:2098-8419 GCA_023249955.1 bacterium | reverse complement strand
TATAGAGCGCCCGCATATCTTGCTGGACGCCGGTTTGCATGCACAAGCTTGTAGCCGTTGCAAACAGCTCATCATTGCTTTCAAAAACATTATTAACATTCAGCGCAAAGCCCACCACCACGCCTTTGGGGACATTGTCATGCCACACCAGGTGCATCAAGATGCCGCCCAGTTTTTTGTTGTTTGCAACAAAGTCGTTGGGCCATTTCAGCGCAACGCCCAGTGATTTGAGTGGCTCAAGAATGCCCAGGCTTAGCGCCATGTTGAGCTGGTTCAAACGAATAGGCAGATCATCAGGCGTGTAGACCGCAAATTGTGCAGGCTTAAGTAGAAAGGTCACCAGCAACTGTCCAGGCCTGACAGACCAAGTGCGACCCTGGCGGCCTTTGGCATGCGTAAACGTGTCGGCCAAAAAGACCGAGCCGTCAGGTGCATCATGAATGTGCTCTTTTGCCCACGCCATAGAGTCAGACGTGGTTGCGGTGCGATAAAGTTTTTTGCCGATAATCATAGAATCCAATCCATTCCCCGCCCACCAACGTGTTAGCGTAGGCGACCTCGTATTGAACGTTCTGCTTCGCGCTTGATATCACGCTCTTTCAGGACCTGCTTTTTATCAGCCGCCTTTTTGGTTTTTGCAAGACCAAGTTCAAGTTTGACGTAACCGCGTTCATTGAGATACAACTTAAGTGGAATGAGCGTCAGGCCCTTGCGCGCAATGGCGCCGATCAGTTTATTAACTTCGCGTTTATGAAACAGCAGCTTGCGCGATTGGCGTGAGGTGTCAGCTTTGGTATACGCGTGCGAATACGGTGCAATGTGACAGTTGATGAGGGTGACGACACCCTGATGAATAGTGGCGTATGCATCGTTGATCGAGACATTTTTGGCACGGATGGATTTAACCTCATCGCCCTTTAAGACAATGCCGGCCTCCATGGTTTCTAAAATTTCGTAATCGTGATACGCGCGTTTGTTGGTTGCAATTATTTTCATGATGGCATTGCTGATCGGTTAAGGGTATTGTTTACGTGCAAGTGCTGAAGCGAACTGAGCAAACAGCCTGTTGACGAGAGGATAACTTGCAAGGGCGATCATGATGCCCAAAATGTTTCCACCAATCAAAAATGACCAGACGCAGATTTTGCCAGATCCAAAAAATGCGGCAAGCGAGATATTCCATGTTGGGTTCCATCCAATAACTGAGCGCAAGAACCAGTAGCCAAAGGCGTAATCAAACGAATAAAAGGGCACCATGGTCCACGGGTTATTGATGGAGGTGGCAATAAAAAGTGTTGGAAAGTGTAGATTAAACAGGTATTTGAGTATAATCATCATGATGGTATGAGCGCCGGGAAAGGGTGAGAAAGCAACATAGATGCCCATGCAAAAGGAGAGCGTCAGGCGTTGTGCTGTGCAGCCGCCTACCAGGGCATTGGTAAAAATCGCCTTGCAGCGATCAAGGCTTTTCAGTAAGTATTGCTTTATCATCATAAAATCATCCACAATCGTTTTTTCTCCCCAACGGCCCTTTTTTCTGATACAAGTATATCGTAACTCTGTCATTTTGACGAAAGGAGTTACAAGAGTTCATAATAAATGCAAACATTCAGGCTTTTTACGATAAAGAAGGTGGGTAATGAAACGCTTTTTTTTGACAATGGTCATTTTTTTCCTGGTGCCAAGCGTAGGATTCTGCGCCAAGGCACCTATGTATCTTGTCCAGGGGCCTAACGGCACCGTCCAACAGATGATGGGTACGCCGCCGCCCCAGCAGGCTCAACAGCAGGCAAATGCAGCCCCCCAGCCGCCTGCTGCCCCGTACGTTGCCCCGCGGCCCAATACCAGCCCGGAATTGCGGGGTTGCATTAAAGTAAAGGGCTCGGTTGATAAGGTGCCGCAGATACGCATTTTGTTTGAAGGACGCGAGACGGTATCAAACAGCGAAGGCTTTTTCTCATTTCCCGTTGATGAGCAGAATATTGAAAAGTATAGTTTTGTGATTTGCAAACGCATTAAGCAAAATTTTGATAAGACCAACACGCTCAAACATATAAGTGCATTGGGTAACAAAGAGTATCGTTATTACTCTTTCAAAAAGGGTACCGGAGGCTTTGGTGGATGGTTGCAGCGTAGAAAAAATCTGAACACGAAAAAATTTGTGTTGCCACAGCGCAGTGTGATTATTTTGCTTGATCCAGAGCATGTTGAAAGTGTTGAAACATGGAATGTTGAGCTGTCGAATAATATTCTCAAGCTGCCCATGATTGTGATCAAGAATGATGAGAGTCTGAAAAAACTTCAGCGCAGATCTGCAAAATCATTGCTGTATTCGCTTGATACCAGACCGTTTCATGAATCGATTAAAGAGGCGGTGAAAAAACCGGCCGATAAGGTTGCGGTGGCATTAGCGCAGTAGGTTAACCCTTAACCACATCAAGTGTGTAGTCGTCAAATAAACCCTGCTCAGCCTTGTAGCCGCCCACAAAAGCGATCATGGCTCCATTGTCGGTGCAGAACATGGGGGGCGCGGCAAAAAAGCGGCGGCCATTCTTGGCGCACATTGCTTCCAGCCGAGCGCGTAGATATTTGTTGCACGCAACGCCGCCGGTAAACGCAACGCTCTTGACAGCAGGATATTTTTTTAATGTTCGTTCAAGCGCGTCACAAAAAATGTCGCCAATGCAAACCAGGAGCGAACTTGCAACCTGTTGTTGTAGCGTTTCGGTCAGTTTTTCGGTAATAGGGCCAGTGGTAAGATCATAGGCACCTTTTTTGATCAAGTCATACAGCACAGCAGTTTTCAAGCCAGAAAAACTAAAACTGATCTGGTCCGGATTCTTCTTACCTCGAGGGTATTTAAAGAAATCGTGAAAACCAACTTGCTGAGCAAGTTTTTCAATCGTTGCACCGCCGGGATATCCAAAGCCAAGCATTTTTGCAACTTTATCAAAGGCTTCTCCGGCTGCATCATCAAGCGTCTGACCAATCATTGAAAGTTGCCCAAAACCTTGAACCATGTGCACAATAGTGTGTCCGCCGGATGCAGAAAGTGCAATGAAGGGGAACTCAAGCTCTTGATTAACCGTGCCATCATTTTTTAAAAATGTTGAAAACACGTGACCTTCAAGATGATCGATCCCAATAATTTTTTTATTCAGTGCCCAGGCCATACCCTTGGCAAAGCAGACGCCAACCAGCAGCGAACCAACCAGGCCGGGCCTGTTGGTTACCGCAAAAGCATCAATCTGCTCCAGGGTTACGTGAGCATCAGCAAGCGCTTGTTGGATAATGACGTCGATTTTTTCAAGCTGCGAGCGGGATCCAATCTCTGGAACCACGCCGCCATACAGCTCATGACGTTGTTGTGAATACAGTGCATGTGAAAGAATTTTTTGGGCTGCGGTATCAAAAACCGCAGCCCCTGTTTCATCACATGATGTTTCTATGCCTAAAATAAGCATGATTACCGAAAGTAATTATTTGTTTTCAGAAGGTTTCTTTTTCAACATCATATCCCAGAACTCTTGATTGGTTTTGGTTTTACGCATTTTATCAATCAAGAAGTCGATACCTTCGTTGGTGCTCATTGTGGAAATGAACTTATGAAGAACCCACAAATTTTTGTTGGCTTCTTCAGAAAGCATCAGCTCTTCACGACGAGTACCAGACATTTGCAGATCAAAGGCTGGGAAGATACGTTTGTTAGAAAGTTTACGCGTCAGGTGAATTTCCATGTTACCGGTACCTTTGAACTCTTCAAAGATAACCTCATCCATACGCGAACCCGTTTCAACCATTGCGGTTGCAAGAATGGTCAATGAACCACCCTCTTCGATATTACGCGCAGCACCAAAGAAACGCTTTGGACGTTGCAATGCGTTAGCATCAATACCACCGGTCAGCACTTTGCCTGAAGCTGGAGCATTGGTGTTGTAGGCACGTGCAAGACGTGTCAACGAGTCGAGCAGAATGACCACATCGTGGCCGGCTTCAACAAGACGCTTTGCCTTTTCAAGAACAATTTCTGCAACTTGAATGTGGCGTGTGGCGTATTCGTCAAAGGTTGAACTTACAACTTCTGCTTTGACCGAACGTTCCATATCGGTTACTTCCTCAGGACGTTCGTCAATCAGCAACACTATCATAATCACTTCTGGGTGATTTCTGAGAATGGTGTTTGCAAGCTCTTTCATGAGCAAGGTTTTACCGGTCTTTGGTGGTGCAACAATCAGACCACGTTGCCCTTTACCAATGGGTACCAAAATATCCATTATACGCATGGAGATGACTGAAGGATCACCTTCAAGGTTGAATTTTTTGTTAGGAAAGAGTGGTGTAAGGTTTTCAAACATCGTCTTGGTGGTGACGTGTGCAGGTGGTTGAAAGTTGATGCTTTCAATACGTTGCAGCGCGAAGTATTTTTCACCGTCTTTGGGCTTGCGAATTGTACCACGAATGCTGTCACCGGTTCTTAGGCCAAAGCGCTTAATGTGTGCAGGCGAGACATAAATGTCATCGGGTCCTGGGACATAATTAAACTTTGGTGAACGCAAGAATCCAAATCCATCAGGCAGACGCTCCAGGATGCCATCACCCCAAATCTCTACACGTTGATCGGATTGGGACTCCAGAATTCTAAAAATAATTTCTTGTTTTTTGAGTGATGCAACTTCAGGTATTCCCAGCTCTTGGGCGTAGGCAATGAGTGACGTGATGTTCATATCTTTCAATTCTTGAACATTGATCGATCTCATAGGCCCAGCTTCCGCTTGTTGTCGTCCGTTGTCATCAGGACGCGGTGCACCAAAATTTTGTGCTGGTGCTTGCTGTTGTTGTGGACGAGGTGCTGGCTGTGGTGCTGCAGGAACACGTTCACGCGGATCAACAGGTTGACCTTCACGAGGTTGGCGCACAGATGTGCGTCGTTCGCCGGCAGGCCGTTCATCAGCCCCTTGTTGTTTTTTTGTCACTTCTGATGAAACTTCAGGTTGAGCAGGTGATTTTTCTTTGGAATCGAGCTGTTGAGAATTGTCGTTGCCGTTATTGTTTTTGGTGTTCATCGTACCCCACAAAATTGATAAATAATAATAGAACCTTTGGATAATTAAGAATTCTTACAAACATTTAAGATGAGCTGTAGCTATTGAGAATTATACGCGGTTACTGGCCCCACATTGGGTCAAAAACGCTCCGCGAAAAAAGTATCAAATTTCTATGTTTTTATACTGAAAAAGGTTCATTCGTAGCTGTAAGGTCAAAAATATTGTGAAAAACAGCAGAAAACTAGTCGAACTTCCTTTGATCTTAGTATGCAGTATTTAACGGTGTTTTTCAAGAGTCTTGTAAATTATGTACGTTTTTTGGTCTTTACCGCCAGCATCACAGGGGAGGCGATGTAGATTGAGGAGTAGGTGCCAACGATGATACCTATCAACATGACCAGCGAAAGGCCGCGAAGGGACTCGCCACCAATAAACAGGATCGCCAAGACCGACAAAACCGTGGCAAAGCTGGTCAAAAGGGTACGTGTGAGTGTCTGATTGATACTCAAATTAGCAATGCTGTACTCTGAAACACCGTGTAATTTTTTAAAATTTTCGCGGATTCTGCTAAAAATAACGATGGTATCATTCATCGAATAGCCTAGAACTGCCAAAATTGATGCCAAAACGTGAAGCGAAATGGGCTCGCCGGTCAGCAATAAAAAGACCATAACGGCCAAGATGTCATGTATCAGGCAGGCTACTGCGCCAATACCAAATCTGAATTCAAAACGAACAGCGATATAAAGGAGCAGGATCAATAGTGATAACAGAACAGCATAAACAGCGTTTCGGGTGGTATCACTACCGGCTTCAGCGCCGACCCACTGAATGTTGTCGATGCGAACTTTATTGTCAGCAACCCCTTTATCCAGGGCACCTTTTATTTGTGCTTCGGTGGTACTTTCTAGGCTGCCGACACGAATCAAGAACTCTTTGTTGCTCGATCCAACACTCTGAATGACAGCGTCTTTCCAGCCGCCTGAAGACATGGCTTTTCGTACATTACCAATGTCGGCTGTTTGTTCAAAAGAGACGCGCAGTTCAGCTCCACCCGTAAAATCGATGTGATAGCGAAAGCCACCTTTTATGACATAGGCGGCTGCTCCAATCAGCAAATATGCTATAGAAACAGCGAGCCAAATGTAACGATATTTCAAAAAATCGATACGATAGTTTACGTTCTCGGTGACTGAACCTTGCATAATCTCTCCGATTCCAAAACAAATAATGTTTGGGCTTAAGCCAAGAAAGCGCTACAACCAGTTGTTATAAA
>JAHFBR010000045.1:0-2088 GCA_023249955.1 bacterium | reverse complement strand
CTTTAAGACCACCGTGGTACTTTACTTGTCCACCGGTGCTTGCAAACAAAGTGTCATCGGTACCGCGCATCACGCCACGTCCTGGGTGAATACGAGTGCCGCGCTGACGAACTAAAATTTCGCCTGTGTTAACAATTTGTCCATCGAAACGTTTGCAGCCAAGTCGTTTAGATATACTATCGCGGCCGTTACCTGTAGATCCACCGCTTTTACTCGTTGCCATGCTAAGTCCTTACTGTACCTTAAAATTTTTTACACAAATTAGTTCGGATTTTATAAGACTTTAAAGGATCAAACTAATGCTTCCCATGATGCCGTTTTTTGGGTAAAAAGTCAAAAACATTTTGTTACTTTGTTATATCGGCCCAGGTTTTCCCGGTCCTGATGGTCACCTTGAGGGGGATCTCCCAGTCAACCACCGTTTCCATCTCCTTGCGGACCAGAGCTTCAACAGCCGCTTGCTCATCAAGGGGCATCTCCAGGACCATTTCATCGTGAATTTGCAGGATCATGCGGGCTTCCAGGCCCTTTTTGATCAGTTGCTGGTCGATGTTGATCATAGCTATTTTCATGATATCAGCCTGCGTTCCCTGCACTGGACTGTTGACCGCTAGGCGCTTGCCCAGGTCAAACAGGGTGCGATTTCGCTCCTTCAGCTCAGGAATATGCCGGCGGCGGCCATAAGCCGTTTCGCTGTACCCCAGTTCAACCACCCGTTGGATCGTCCTTTCCATCCAGGTAGCTACGTTGGGGTAGGAGGCAAAGTATTTGTCGATATACTCTTTGGCCTCGCTCTGCTTGATGCCCAAATCACGCGCCAGGCCAAACGGGCTCATGCCATAAATAATGCTAAAGTTAATGCGTTTGCCCAGCTGGCGCTGCTCATTGGTAACCCTTTCAAGGGGCACTCCAAACAGCTGAGATGCCGTCTGGGTATGAATATCGCGGTCATGCTTAAAGATATCGGTCAGCACTGGGTCTTGTGACAGATGGGCCAAAATGCGCAGCTCAACCTGCGAATAGTCTGCCGACATAAAAATTTTGCCTGGTGCGGCGATAAATGCGGCCCGAATATCCATGCCAAAACCCTGCGAGGTGGGGATGTTTTGCAGGTTGGGGTCGGTGCTTGCAAGCCGTCCGGTTGCCACCAGCGTCTGTCCATAGTTGGTATGGATTCGCTTGGTTTTTGGGTTAATAAAATCCGGCAGCGGATCGATATACGTATTTTTGAGCTTTGACAGTTCACGATACTGCAAAATAATGCCAGGGATCGGGTGCTTGGTGCTGAGCTCTTGCAACACGTCATGATCGGTAGAGCGTTGGCCTTTATCACTTTTTTTAATGACCGGCAGTTGCAGCTCATCAAACAACAAGCGTTCGATCTGCTTGGGCGAATTCAAATTAAACGTACCCGGGCGATACTCTTTTTTGGTTTCTAGTGAGGCAAAAAATTTGGCTTCAAGTTTTTCCAAAGCTGCGCTGATCTCTTTGCCGGTTGCACGTAATTTTTCAGGGTCTATCAAAACGCCTTCTTGTTCCATGCGCACCAGGACCCAATAAAACGGCATCTCGATTTCGTCAAAAATTTTCTTCAGTGTTTTTTCTTTAGCCAGCTCTTTTTCAAGAATCGGCTTGAGCTTGAATGTTTGGATTGCGTCGTGCGCTCCGTACTCTGCAGCAATTGCAAACGGGACCTCGGCGAAAGTTTTGAGCTTGCCCAAGATCTCCTTAAATTTTTTCATCGGCTCGTGCAGATAAAATGCCGAGAGCTCTTTGAGGTTAATTTTTTGCCACTCGTTACGTACCAAGTTTGCGGCTAACAGGGTGTCAAAAGGCACTGGTCTGATCGCGACGCCATAGTTCCAAATCACCAGCTGATCGAACTTTGCATTGTGCATGATCAGTTCTATTGTTTCATTTTCCAGAACGGTCTTGAGTTTTTCAAGCGTTGCGGCACGGTTGAGCTGCGGTATGACATTAAGATGTGCAAATGGGATGTAGTAGGCCGTCTGGTTATCAAATGAAAATGACATGCCCACCAGTTCATCAATCAGCGGCAAAACGCCGGTTGTTTCAGTGTCCATGGCG
>JAHFBR010000044.1 GCA_023249955.1 bacterium | reverse complement strand
CTGCCAAGCAGCGCGTTCCGTGGCTAGAAATTCCAGGGCTTTCAATACAAAGATCCAAAAAAGATCGTGGCATTTTGTTTGACGACTCACAAGATACCTATGCAACTAACCAAGATTTATACACCGCCTTTTCTCACATAAAACGCGATGTGCTTGGCAGAAATGTCGACGTCGTTGGCATGGATGCATGCTTGATGGCGATGCTTGAAGTTGGTTATCAAATTAAAGATTTTGCCAACGTTTTGGTTGCTTCCGAGCAGACTGAACCGGGCGATGGTTGGAAGTATTCAGGCTTCTTGACGCCGCTTTGTCTGAATCCAGCATGCACAGCACCAGCCCTTGGAGCAGCCATTGTCAGCGCTTACGACACCTACTACAAAAAACGTCAAAGTGACTATACACAATCAGCAATGGATCTGAGTAAGCTTGAAGCGGTTAAACAAAATATTGATGAATTTGTGGCAGCTGTTGCTGGTTGCAAACAGGCCGATGCAACACGCATCAAAACTGCAATTCGCGCAGCGCGTAAAGTGGCTCTATCATTTGACACCGCTGATTACATCGATCTTTATTCGTTTTATTCAGCACTTGCAACACAAATCAAGCGAGGTGCTAGCGAAGATGCCGATTCTGTCAAGGCTTCAAAGCCTTCTTCGCTGTATGATTCCGCTGCGTACGTATTGTCGCAAGTTGTGACTGATGGCATGCGTAAGGTGCTTGATGCGGTAATTGCTAACGCTGCTGGCCCACAAATGAAGGGTGCACAAGGCATCTCGATCTACTATCCAAAGGGTAAGGTTCATGTTTCGTATCCAGATACTATTTTTGCGCAATCAACGCAGTGGGTTCGTTTTGTTAAAGAATATCAATAGCTCGTCTACGTTGTAAAAAAGCTCATGAGGGTAGGCAACGCCTACCCTCATTTTTATGAGCTCTGGGATAAATTTAATGCTTTTACTGAAGGTATGGACATGCAGTCTTTGCGGTTTTTGGTGATAGGCACGTGTGCCTTTTTTTCAACAGTGCAAGCCGCTGTACAGCCAGATAAGATTTCAAAAAAGTTAGCAGAGTGGAGTATTGTTGCTTACATTCAGGCGGACAATAATCTCTCACCGTTTGCCGAAAAAAGCATCAGTGATATGCAGTTGGCGCCTCTAACAGATTCAGTTAATATGCTTATTCAGTGGGATCAGCCAGGCAACAATAAAACGTGGCGCTATCGTATTGTGAATGGGGGTCGTATTGAGGATGCCTCGCTTGCCGAAGAGATGGGAGTTAATCCTGTCAAAGAGCTGATTGACATGGCTGCGTGGGCAAAATCGAGCTACAATGCTAAGCGTTGGTGCATTGTTTTATGGAACCATGGCAGTGGCATCATCGATCCTCGCTTTCGTGGACTCAACCGAGGTGTGCCAGTATCACAAGCTGTCAAGCAGCGTGTTCCGTGGCTTGAGATTCCAGGGCTTTCGATACAAAGAGCCAAAAAGGATCGCGGCATTTTGTTTGATGATTCGCATGATACTTATGCAACCAATCAAGATCTGTACACCGCTTTTTCTCATATCAAGCACGATGTTCTTGGAAAAAATGTCGACATTATTGGCATGGATGCATGCTATATGGCAATGCTTGAAGTGGGTTATCAAATTAAGGATTTTGCCGACGTTTTAGTTGCTTCTGAGCAGAGCGAGCCGGGTGATGGCTGGAGGTACGGAAGTTTCCTGACGCCTCTTTGCATGAATCCAGCAGCTTTCACCGCTTCAGCGCTTGGTGCTACTATTGTTAGCACTTATGACTCCTACTACAAAAACCGTCGAGAAACTTACTATACACAATCAGCAATGGATCTGAGCAAGCTTGAAGCGGTTAAGCAAAGTATTGATGAATTTATTACAGCTGTTGCTGGTTGCAAACAGGCCGATGCAACACGCATCAAAATCGCCATTCGCGCAGCTCGCAGAGCGACTATAGCACTTGCAACTTCTGATTACGTCGATCTTTATTCATTTTACTCAGCACTTGCTACACAAATCAGTCGGGGCGTTAACGAAGGCGCTGATGAGGGCAAATTATTGAGGCCTTCTGCGTTGTATAATGCTGCAGCGTATGTATTGTTACAGGTCCTTAATGATGGCATGCGTAAGATTATGGATGCCGTGATTGCCAACGCGGCTGGCCAACAAATGAGTGGCGTACAAGGCATTTCGATCTATTATCCAAAGGGTAAGGTTCATGTTTCGTATCCAGACACTATTTTTGCGCAATCAACGCAGTGGGTTCGTTTTGTTAAAGAATATCAATAGACCGCCTACATTGTAAAAAAAACTTGAGGGGGTAGGTGTTTGCCTACCCTCTTTTTTAGGTGCTTCAGATTTCTGGTGTGATATACTTCAGAAACTTTATTCGATTCGCATTGCAAGGAACCCTATGAAAGTCGATGAAAAAATTTTAGTGGTTGAGCGCGAAGCTCTTTTTGCTGGAAAACCTTTTCAGGGATTTATTCCCGTGCAAAACTTTGATTTTTACGAACAATGTATTGTTCAGCATCAACAGTTTTTATGGCGCTCTGCCATGGAGGATGACCCGCGCTACAAACAGATCATTCCGTATCTCGTGTTTTGTCACGATGATCAATTTTTTATGATGCGTCGTCGCAGTGATGCGAGCGAAGTCCGCCTCAAAGATAAATGCTCGCTCGGTATTGGCGGCCACATTAGGCAAGAAGACATCACCGACAAATCGCTGGAGCTGTGGGCAGAACGCGAATTTAACGAAGAGGTTGAATACACCGGTTCGTTGCGCGTTGAGCCGTTGGGTTTGATTAACGATGATTCAAACATGGTGGGCCAGGTACACATTGGTTTTGTGTATTTGCTTGAAGGCGATTCATCACAGATCGCCATCAAAAGCGAGCACAAAGAAGGCCGTCTTATCAGCCTTGACGAAATGGCCTCATTGTATGATGCCATGGAAACATGGAGCCAATTGGTTTATAATTTCTTGCTGACGCGAAAAAATGTTCAAGCCGCCCATTCGATTTCAAGGAGTTCCCGTGAAGCAGACAACGTCTGAAGCATCCATTGCATTACTTGCCCACAAAGCGCTAGAAATTCGTATTGATTCACTGCGTGCCACTACTCAAGCAGGCTCAGGCCATCCGACGTCATGTCTTTCGGCTGCTGATATCGTTGCCACGCTGTTCTTTCATGTTTTGCGCTACGATTATGCAAATCCAAAATTTCCCAACAACGATCGCTTTATTCTTTCAAAAGGCCATGCTGTGCCGGTATTGTATGCAGCGTTGCATCAACGTGGCGTTATCACCGAGCAGCAACTGCTGAGCTATCGTGATATCAATTCAGAATTTGAAGGGCACCCCACGCCACGTCTCGGGTACAACGAAGCAGCGACAGGATCTTTGGGCCAAGGCTTGGGCGTTGGTTTGGGCATGGCGCTGAACGCGCGCTACGAAGGTCTTTCATATCGCACCTACGTTTTGATTGGTGATGCTGAAAGTGCTGAAGGTTCGGTGTGGGAGGCTGCAGAGCTTGCGGCTCATTACAAAGTGGATAACCTGGTTGGTATCATTGATTGCAACCGTTTTGGCCAATCTGATGAATCGCTGGATAATCATCATATCGAACGATACGTCCAAAAATTTGAAGCGTTCGGCTGGAAGACCATCGTGATTGATGGCCACAATACTGCCGAGATTGTGCTAGCGTTTGATGCAGCGGCAAAAGTTAAAAATCAACCATGCATGATTGTTGCAAAAACATTCAAAGGCTACGGCTTAAAAGATATTGAAAATAAAAACGGGTTTCATGGCAAGCCCTTCAAGGCCGACGAGTTGCCGGCTCTGATCGAACAGCTGCGCGCACGTTTTAACGTTCAAGCTCATGAGAGTTCGGTGCCAAAAAATATGCCTGCTGCGATGACGCCAAAATCATCCTGTTCTGAGACCGCCCTGCGTTTGGATATTTCTAAAGATGCTCATGCTGCTGACTTTGCAAAAGGCAAAAAGATCTCCACACGCAAGGCGTTCGGTCATGCCCTGGCAACGCTCGGCACCCAGTGTGATACAGTGTTTGCGCTTGACGGTGATGTTAAGAACTCGACCTTCACCGAGTTCTTTGAAAAACAGTCCCCAGATCGTTTTATTCAGTGCTTTATTGCAGAGCAAAATATGGTCAGTGTTGCCAGCGGTCTTGCGTTGCGTGGCAAGATTCCGTTTGCATCAACATTTGCCTGCTTTTTTAGCCGTGCTTACGATCAAATCCGTATGGCTGGTATTGGCCGTGTTCCGCTGCGTCTGTGCGGTTCTCACAGCGGCGTTTCCATCGGGCAAGACGGCCCGTCACAGATGGGCCTGGAAGATGTCAGCATGATGCGAGCCACTCCTGAATCGGTAGTCCTGTGGCCAAGCGATGGGGTCAGTGCGTATAAGCTGGTTGAACAGATGGCGGGCTATAACGACGGTGTTTCATACATGAAATCGACCCGTTCTGACACTCCTGTTTTGTACGACTCTAACGAAATATTTACGATTGGTGGCAGTAAGGTTTTGCGCTCTTCGGTCAATGACAAGGCCTGCATTGTGGCGGCCGGCATTACCGTGCACGAAGCACTTGCGGCGTATGACAAACTCATGGCCCAAGGTGTCAAGGTTGCCGTTATTGACCTGTACTCTATCAAGCCGTTGGATACTCAAACATTGTTGAAAGTGGCCGCAACGTCCAACAAGACCATTATCACGGTCGAAGACCACTATCCTCAGGGTGGTTTGGGTGAGGCGGTTGCCAGTGCCTTGCGTAACAGTGGGGTGACCATCAAATCTCTTGCAGTGACCAAACTACCACGCTCCGGCTCTCCGGAAGCGCTGATGGCCTACGAAGAGATCGATGCAGCCAGTATTATTAAAGCGGTGCTTACTGTAAAATCGTAAATTCTCCTTGCAAAAATCGCTGTCTTTGGCAAAATGTAATGGAATATTGAATTTCTTTCTCTATTCCCCCAACTTGGGGGGCTGTAGCTCAGTTGGTTAGAGCGTCCGCCTGTCACGCGGAAGGTCGTGGGTTCGAGCCCCATCAGCCCCGCCAGCCTACGCTCCTGGGGAGCTACGGCTGGGTAAACCAGTTTAATAGCGCAGGCTGTCCCGCCATAGCTCATTAGAGCGACGGCGGACGGGCAAGCCACACTTCTCTCAACCAATTTCTTCTCGTCTTGAACATCAAAAAGCGCCGTCAAAACGGCGCTTTTTTTATTGACTTTTAGCGCTCTTTACCTACAATGTTAGTCCGCTTGAGGTTGTTCAAGAATTCCATTTTTGTTGGTACAAAATTTTCGATGATGGTGTAAACATGAATCTGCTTTTAGTTGTGATTTTTTTGGGGATAGGATTTTTGCCAACGCATGGTTTTGGCATGCATGGTTCTGACGAGCTAGCGAGTTCTCAGGGTTCAGACTCCGACTTGATGAACATAGAAGCAAGCGGAGAAGGTGATAGCGATGAATTTGAAATTGATGATAGATTGCTTGAGATGTCGACAGAAGATGCCATAAGACGTCTTATGGCGTTACGTGAACAGTGCAATGCCAAGCTAGGAAGTCTTGGATTGCGTCCCGGTGATACAGACGCAACAAGGCAGCACCTGATTAATCACTATGATCTTGCAGGAAGTTGTGCCGAGTTTGTTTATTGGCTTAATGTTGCTACTGGGCAAGGTATGCATGTCAATGCGTATGGGAATGAGGTTGTGTGTTGGGTCGCTTTTTTTGACGACGTGGCCTGGCTGAGATTTTTTGCTGTGCTTGCGTGTTTAATTGGTTTTGACGAGGATCCACAAGCAAACGGTTTAGATGTGTTAGCATGTCTGAATCAAACGTATCATAGCAAAAAAAATCAAGCAGACTGGAGAGGCGGCGTTTTGGCGTGTTGCTCTGCGCTATCGCCTGTTGTGGTGGATGCTACAATCAGAGCTCTTGCGCTGGCTGGGTTTACTAAGGAGAGTCCGCTTCTTGTTTGGTTGCAAGAGAACATTAAACCGAGAAAAAATAAGATAATCGTCTTAGGTAGCCCGGAAAGAAAAAGAGTCTGGCGTGTTTCAAGTTTTTCGTTTCAAGGAAAACTATAATCATTATTCTCTGAACGCAGACAGCCGTCATTTTTAGTGGTATCATAGACCTATGAGTACTAAAAATAACGCCTTTAAGCTTTCATATCCGTTCAAACCTGCTGGGGATCAGCCAAAAGCCATCCAGGAACTCAATAAAAAGAGGCCCTGCAAGTCAACGCTTTTGGGGGTGACCGGGTCAGGCAAAACCTTTACCCTGGCCAACGTTATAGCCAAACAAAACAAGCCGGTACTGATCATGTCGCCCAACAAGACGTTAGCGGCCCAGCTGTACGAAGAGTTCAGTCTTTTTTTCCCTGAAAACAAGGTCTGCTACTTCGTCAGCTACTACGACTACTATCAACCGGAGTCATACCTGCCTGCACAGGATATCTACGTGCCTAAAGAGACCAAAGTTAATACCGAAATTGAACGCCTGCGGGTTGAAGCAACCGCCTCCATCATCAATCGCCGCGATGTGATTGTGGTTGCCTCGGTTTCTGCCATCTATTCGCTGGGCAATCCATTCGATTATCGCGCGCTGACCTTTTCGCTCAAAGTGGGGCAAAAAATTACGCGCAAAGAGCTGCTGGATAAACTGATTTTTATCCAGTACAAGCGCAACGATATGGAAAGCACGCCTGGGACCTTTAAGGTGCAGGGCAGCGCGGTTACCATCAACCTGCCGTACATGCGTGATAATTTACGCATTGAGCTTTTTGGTGATGAGATCGAAAGCCTGGAGTTGATCGACAGGCGTGAACACAAGGTGCTTTCTACGCTTGATAACACGCTCATCTTTCCCGCCAAGCATTTTGTAACCACTCAAGAAAAGCGTGATGCGGCCATTACGCAAATTCGTGCCGATCTTGAAAAAGAGGTGCCGGAGATGCAAAATCCGCTGTATAGAGAACGACTGCTGACGCGCATTAACCATGACCTTGAAATGCTGACCGAAACCGGTTATTGTTCCGGTGTTGAAAATTATTCGCGCTACTTTGATGGCCGCAAGCCGGACGAGGCGCCCTACTCACTCTTTGACTTCTTTGATAAAGATTTTTTGCTGATTCTTGATGAATCGCACATTGCCGTACCGCAATTGCGTGGCATGTACAATGGCGACCGTGCGCGTAAAAAGTCGTTGATCGAATATGGCTTTAGACTCCAAGCTTCCTACGACAATCGCCCCTTAAAATTTGAAGAGATCGAAAAATATTTTAACGATGTCATTTTTGTTTCTGCAACACCGGGTGAGTATGAGCTTTCGCACTCAGATCAGGTTGCTGAACAGATCGTGCGCCCGACCGGCATTATTGACCCGGTCATTCAGATCGTGCCGCGTGAAGGGCAACTTAAGCATCTCATCGAACAAATTAAAATGACCAAAGAAAAAGGTTTTAGAACGCTGGTAACCGTGCTGACCAAAAAGGCTGCCGAAGACTTAGCGCAATATCTTGAAAATCAAAAAGTAAGCGTTTGTTACATGCACAGCGAAATCAAGACGCCGCAACGTACTGAATTGCTGCATAAATTGCGCCTAGGCATCTTTGACTGCTTGGTGGGCATCAATTTGTTGCGTGAAGGTCTTGATCTGCCTGAAGTTGCCCTGGTGGCAATTTTGGATGCTGACATCGAAGGCTTTTTACGCGACACGCGCTCGTTGGTTCAAACCATTGGTCGTGCGGCGCGTAACACCGAAAGCAAAGTTATTTTTTACGCCGACTCGGTTACCCAATCAATGCAACGAGCAATCGAGGAGACCGATCGCCGTCGCCAACTGCAACGAAAATATAACGAAGAGCATGGCATCACGCCACTTTCAGTCAAACGCGAAGTAACCAAGAGCATCACCAAACTTCAAGAAGAAATTGCAAAAGCTTCAAAAGCGGGCAAGAAAGCGGCTTCAATCAAAGTTAAGGATCAGCAGGCAGCGCTTGCCATGATTGAACAATTTGAAGAGGATATGCGTGTGGCTGCCGAGATGCTTGATTTTGAAAAGGCGATTCAGTTACGCGATAAAATTTTGGAGCTGCAGAAGCTGATTCAAAAAAAGTAACGTGAGAGAAAGGGACAAGGGGTTGATCATGAAGTACTCATTCTACACCTCAAGTTCATCGCAAGAGGTTCTTGATTCATTTGGCATCTCAATCAGCACCGGTTTGTCAGCTGAACAGGTGCGCGAAAATCAAAACAAATTTGGTCTTAACCGTCTTGCACAACATGATGTGACCTGGTGGCACGTCCTGGTGCGACAAATCGGCTCACCCTTCTTTTATTTGCTGGTGGGTGCCGCGGCGCTTTCATTTTTTCTTGGCGAGTTGCTCAGCGGCAGCATGATTGTGATCTTTGCACTCATCAATGTGC
>JAHFBR010000043.1 GCA_023249955.1 bacterium | reverse complement strand
CGGCGAACAGAAAATTGTCGATGCCATGGCAACATGGTATTATAAAAAACCAACGCATGAGCCGCATTTTATGTATGGTGATGGCGCGGCAGCGCACCGCATTGTTGACATTTTGCTCCAATCTTTTCCATCCTTCAGTCTTACCCCACCGGTTCGAGCAAAACAAAAGCACCACCAGCCAGAAAACTCATCGTAAGTTGAAATCAAAAAAGGAGGAACGCTTGCATGAAGCGCATTTCCATTGTTGGCCTTGGATATATTGGCTTACCAACAGCTATACAAGCAGCACAGGTTGGCTATGATATTTATGGCTTTGATATCAATCAAGAAAAAGTAAAACGAATCAATGCAGGCGATCCAACAATCTTCGAGCCTGAGTTGACGGAACGACTATGGAAAACGCTTAAATCAGGCAACTTTAAGGCGTTCACTGACCTTCAATATGCTGATTGCTTTATTATCACGGTGCCAACTCCCTTTAAAGAGAATAAAACGGCCGACTTGCGGCATGTTTTTCATGCTGGCGAAATTATCGCCAAGCGCTTAATGCCAGGTAATTTGGTAATCCTAGAATCAACCGTTCCGGTTGGCACTACCGAAAAACTTGCACTCTTTTTAGAAGAGTATTCTGGCCTTAAGCTTGGCATCGATTTTTTTGTTGCTTACTGCCCAGAGCGCGTGCTGCCAGGAAAAATTTTTAGCGAACTGGTAGAAAATGACCGTATCATTGGCGGCATCTGCCAGCAATCATACGAGCTGGCTCGCCAATTCTATGCAAAATTTGTTAAAGGCATCATTCACGTCACCGACGATAAATCTGCTGAAATGGTCAAACTGGTGGAGAATTCAAGCCGCGATGTTCAGATTGCATTTGCAAATCAAGTTGCTGACATGTGTCACAAGGCTGGTATTGATCCATACCAGATAATCGATCTGGCCAACAAGCACCCCCGTGTCAAAATTTTAACACCAACCTGCGGCGTTGGTGGTCACTGCATCGCCGTTGACCCGTGGTTTTTAATTGAAAGCTTTCCAGAGGAAACGGACCTTTTGCGCTCTGCGCGCAAGATTAACGATGCCAAACCACACCACATTATCAAAAAAGTTTTGCATCGGGTAGATGGCCTGAAGGGCTTGGGGGTCATGACGCCAAAAATACTTGCTATGGGGCTTACTTTTAAGCCGGATGTAGATGATATCCGAGAGTCGCCAGCGTTGCTTATTGCCAAGCATTTGGCCACGCACAAAGATGAGCTTGCGCTGCTGGTATATGACAAAAATGTTGGGATTGATGCAACCAAGGCACACGGGATTAATCAGGTTGAGGACGTCTGGCAGGGTATTGCCTGGGCCGACATTATCCTGGTGTTGGTAAAGCACAAAGAGTTCACCCTCATTCGAGACGAAGCGTTTGGCAACAAAATTATTATTGATACCTGTGGACTTCTGCATGATATTCACCTTAAGCAGTCACGTACTTTCCTTGAAGGCGCAACAAAATCCCAATCCGACGTTTGGGAGTAAGTGTTACAAAACATAAGAGATTGAGAGTCGAACATGAGACAACTGTTTTTACAAAAGGGTAAAATTGCCGTTGAAGATGTCAATCCGCCACTCTTGAATGAGCATCATGTTCTTGTCCGTGTTCACTACTCATTTATCAGCACCGGCACCGAAAATGCCACCATCAATGCCTCTGGTAAATCACTGGCTACAAAATTTGTACAAAATGCCACAAGCAATACCGCCAAAATTTTGGGAGCGGTCAAGGAGCATGGCTTTGCAGGAACACTTGCACTGACACGCGAAAAACTCAATCACATCATGCCATTGGGATATTCATGTGCAGGGCAGGTGCTTGCCGTCGGCTCACGCGTTGAACGCTTTAGGGTGGGCGACTATGTGGCATGTGCGGGTGCATCATCGGCATATCATGCCGACATGGTCAGCGTCCCACAAAATCTGACCGTAAAAGTAAAAGATCCTGCACATCTCAAGCAAGCAAGCATGGTTGCCCTTGGCGCCATTGCATTGCAAGGCGTCAGACGCGCCAATCTGCAACTGGGCGAAAAAATATGCATTATTGGCATGGGCATTTTGGGCCAGCTGTCGCTGCTTTTTGCAAAACAAGCAGGCTGCCAGGTTATTGCAATTGAAGTACAGGAAAAGCGTCTGACGTTGGCAAAAAAACTTGGTGCCGATTTGTGCCTCAATCCTCTTTCCATTGACGTCACACGCGAACTGGAATTTTATACCGGTCACCAGGGCGTTGACGCCACTATCATCACGGCCTCATCAGCATCGGGCGGCATCATCCAACAAGCAATGCAGGCAACTAGGCGCAAGGGTCGTGTTGTTTTGGTCGGAGACGTTAAGATCGATTTTGATCGCGAACCATTTTACTCAAAAGAGATCGATTTTTTGATTTCATGCTCCTATGGACCCGGTCGTTATGACGGTGCTTATGAGCAGCAGAGTGTTGACTATCCTTACTCGTACGTGCGCTGGACAGAAAATCGCAACATGGCATATTTTGTTGATCAGATAAGCAACAGTGCATCACAACTTGATGCGCTTATTTGGCAAGAGTTCGAGATCAATAATGCAACAGCGGCATATGAAGCTCTACAAAAAGAAAATATCTTAGGCGTGGTGCTTAGCTATCAAAAGCAGGGCAAAAACCAACAAGATCTCCTGATGCACAAGAACGATGTTCAAGAACAGGCCTTTGCAAAACCTTATATCCACCATCATGGCAAACTGAATACAAGCGTTATTGGCGTTGGGGGATTTGCCAAAGTAAAGATTTTGCCAACGATCGCCAAGATTAAAAATACGGCTATTCACTCAATTATTGATGCAAATACCGCAAATGCAATCACCATCGCACGCGTTTACAAAGCACAGCGCATCAGCAATGATTATCACAAAATATTGGGCGATGATGACGTCAAAGTGGTTGTGATTGCAACACCACATTCATTGCACGCTCAGCAGGCAATAGATTGTCTGCAGGCTGGCAAAGCGGTGCTGGTAGAAAAACCTGCAGCCGTTACTTTTGAGCAACTTGCAGCACTTAAAAGCTTTTTTGCAATGAACACCAAAAGTCTGTTTTGTGCCGACTTTAATCGCTCGTGTTCACCATTTATGACAGCTATCAAAGACGTCGTAAGCAAACGTACCAATCCACTCATGATTTCGTATCGTATGAACGCAAATTACCTGCCTAAGGGGCATTGGATTCAATCTGATGAACATCGTGGTCGCATTATCGGCGAAGCATGCCATATTTTTGAGCTCTTTTGCTTCTTGACCGATGCAAAGCCTATTTCCATCACCGTACATCCCGTCAATCCATGCACCGAGGATCTTTTGATCACCGACAATTTGTTTGCAACCATCTCTATGAGCGATGGTTCGAGCTGCTCGCTGATGTACACATCATTGGGGCATTTAGGCATTGGCAAAGAGTACATGGAAATATTTTTTGATGGCAAAACCATTGCGATGAATGACTTTTTGGAGCTCACCAGCTACGGATTGCCAAAGAATTTTGACAAAAAGGTCAAAAGCCAAGACAAGGGGCACGACCAGCTCTTCCAACAGTTTTTTAATGCAGCACAGTCCAAAGATGCACCAAATCCTATTCCATTAGAACGAATTTTGATGGCCACAGAACTTTCTCTGGTAGCCGATCGCCTGGCGCGTCATGGCGGCGGAATTGAGTATTTTTCATGATTCTTAGCGTTTAAACTTTTTTTCAAGTTCGCTTCTGGGCATGCTCCAGGTCGTTGGACGGCCATGCACACAAATAAACCTATTTGGGGTTTGTTGGAGATCACGAATCAGCTGATGCATTTGAGCAAGCGTTAATACATCACCGGCTTTAACAGCACTTTTACACGCCATCTGGGCATGCAGATGCTCATTAAGCTTCTGGCCAAACAGCGTTTTGTCCATGCCCTCATGTTCGTTGATAAAGCGTGCTGCATCATTGATAAATTCTTGCAGGCTCGTTCCACGCAACTGCGGTGGAGCAGAACGAATCACCAAGCTTTCGTCACCCAGCCCATCAAGATCAATCCCCTGGCGTTCAAAAAAATCACGTTGCTGCATAACATCGTGCACCTGCTGCTTGGAAAGCCTTATGGTTTCAGGAAACAAAAGGGTGGTGCCTTGCTGATCTAAAAACTTAGTCTGATACTTTTCATACAAAACGCGCTCATGCGCAGCATGCTGATCGATCATGACAAGCTCATTATCTTTTTCAAACAAAATATAGGTTTTGAAAAGTTGACCCATGATGGCAAAAGCTTCGTGTATTGGCGTCGGTTCAAGCAATGGCTGCTGCTCAACGCGGGGTGCTTGAAAAGCTTCTGGCTGTGATGGGAATGGGTCAAAATCAAACAAAGCGCTTACCGATTGATCAATCTCTCGTGGCGCTTGAACTTGGTAGGATTGCCACTGGGGCTGTGTTATAAACGTTTTTTGTGGCATTGGCGAGATTGTTTGTGACAAGTTCTGCTCAAGCGTTTTTTTGACAAGATTAGACAAAGCCGCCTGTACCACACCAGGGCGCACAAACTTTACTTCCTCTTTTTTTGGATGAACATTCACATCAATAGAGCTGGCATCAATATCAATAAAAATCATGGCGATGGGAAAGCGTTCTGGTGGCAGAACATTAAGATAACCCTTTAAAAGCCCCTTGCTCAGCTCTGAGTTTTTTACCCAACGCTTGTTCACAAAAAAGTGCATAAACTGGCGGCCATAGCGCCACATGTTGTGGTTTGAAATAAAACCTGAGATGCGAAAGGGCAGCTGAACATCTTCAAGCAGCGGTAACAGCGCTTGCGAAGCGTCATAATCCCACAGCTGTGCAGCACGATCTTTTGCAGAAGCAACCGGAGGAGCATTTAATACCAGTTTGCCATCGCGATAGAGCTTAAAATGCACACCAACATTGCTCATACAAAAAGCATGAAACAGCCATTGAATAGCATTCCATTCTGTCTCGTCACTTTTCAAAAATTTTTTGCGGACCGGGGTGTTGAAAAAAAGATCACGGACCAGGATATCGGTCCCCGTTGGACAGGCAACTGCGGCCTCCTGCAACACGCTACATTCGCTGTATTCAATCATGTGCCCCATGGCATCAACAGGAGTTTCGCGCTGCCGCGTCATCAAAGTCACGCGACTGATAGCAGCAATACTTGCAAGCGCTTCGCCTCTAAAGCCAAAAGTCGCTATGCTTTCAAGATCATGAATGGTTTGAATTTTGCTGGTGGCATGCGAAAGAAAGCACATACGAGCGTCATCGATTGACATACCAACGCCATTGTCGACAATACGAATAAGTGTTTTGCCAATATCGTTAATATACAAACTAATCGCTGTAGCCTGAGCATCAAGCGCATTTTCAAGCAGCTCTTTAACAACGTGCGCCGGTCGTTCAATAACTTCGCCAGCGGCTATTTTAAGCGCTTCGCTTTGCGGAAGAAGGCGAATTTTTGACATTCTTTTTCTTTGGATCTTTTGAATCTTTTTTATTTTTCAGTGCTGGATGATCTTCAAGCACGATCGTGGTATTCACAGGCACTTTTGCAGTTCCAATAAAATTGAACGCCCCAGTTTGTAAAAAAAGCTCTGCTTTTTGGCTCTGCACCGCAACGGGCACATCGTCAGGCTTTTGCTTGGTCTGCCAGATCTTTACGTTACCTTCAAGCACACAACGTTGCTGCGGCAAATAGAAGTGCGCCATATCAGCAACGGCCTTGCGTTGCCCACTGACAACATGAACATTTTTTTTGAAAGTAATTTGTTTGAAATTGCTGAGTACGTCTTTTTGTTGCTTTTCTACCGGTTTTTTATCACCAGGAGCGGCAATCTTTTTGCCCTGCTTGCCATCAAGCACAATCTTAAGCGTTTCTGCTGTTACCGTGCTTTGATCAGCAAAGGTAACATGCACATCGCCTTGATAGGTCAAAATAAAGTTGCCCTGTTTTTTGTCATCCCTCACACACTGCGCAGAGGTGCTGGTGATAACAATTTTTGACAATGGATCAACTTTTGAAGGAACTGCTGTTATAGTGGCAAAAACATTATTGCCAACCAATATCACAAATCCACATGCGTAACGTGATAACTTCTTATACATTCTCATTCTCCCTAATGTTAAAAAACCCCTCCCTTCTCCTTTTTTCCACCGCATACAGGTGCTTGTGGGGCACCGTTGGCAAACATAGCGCCCTATGTTTGCCAATCCTCATTATTTCTTATTGATCGGCAGCCTCTTCGCCGCCATCTGCGACATCGACTTCTTCCAAAGCATCCAAGCCAGCTTGTGCAGCTTGTTGTGCTCCAAATTTCTCTTGATATTTTTGCTTACAATAATTTCCAATCCAACGCGAGCCGTTAATGACATGTGGCTTTGCGGTTTGAAATCCAGCAACAACCGCATGCACAAAGCCTTGGAGTGTCATTACCGTTCCATTAACCATCAAGTAGAATCCCCTGGTTGCTGACCAGCCAGAACCATACTCCTGCTGGTGCAATAATGCCAAAAGCTTCACAAGATCGTCTTTTTCTAAAACTTCGACCGTCTCCACAACAATCACTTCGCCATCGTTATCTAAGAGGCATTTAATCAAAACGGGCAGCGTCAGGTAATTTTGAAGGGCTGCGGCAACTTCATCATCCAGCTGTTCAGCAAGATGATCAATGGCTTCCTGTTGATCGGCTTCATCGACGACAACACCACCATCAACCTGAGCAGCAGCAAGAGAGCCTGTCATAGCAACAGTCAACAACATCATTTTGAATAGTTTCATAGCAGATTCCTTATCAGTATCAATATGAACAATCAGAATAAACACACAACAACACTCAAAAGCATGTCTCGCGAATGCGGAATTCTAGCACTACATCACATGAATTGCAAGCGTATTATGCATAAAAAAAGTCCCGCTCAATGTTTTTACACATCAAGCGGGATGCAAAATTCGCTACAAAAAAGCTACCAGGCGTAGTTCATACTCAAATGGAATTCATGCGCCGATTCGCCACGATTTTTCTTGCGATCAAGCTTAAAACCCCAATCAATTTTTGCCGGCATTGGCTTCATCAGATTCAAGCCAAAGCCGATGGAATGGCGCAAATCAAATTTATCGCGCTGAATAAACGATGTGTTTTTGATATCACTTTTTGGCGTATCCCAACCAGCACCTGCGTCATAAAAGACGTGTGCTTTCATTGAGTAGTCTGGAATAAGTGGGAATATCAACTCAGTGTTTAATTGTATTGCATGACGCGCGCCAAGCGGATCGCCGGACGCCCAAGCCGGGCCAATGCTGCCCCACACAAATCCACGCACCGTTGTCTGTCCACCCATGTGGTACAACTCTTTATATGGAATTGGCTTTGTGATGGAAAATGCTCTAACCGAGCCCATCTTGGCATGCATACCAAGAACCAGGCTGTCATCCATAATAAATTTATCGATCAATGCGGTATAAAAACTGCCCTCAGCCTCGGTCTTTAAAAAGCTAAATTCGTTGTTCAATCCAGGGATTGCAGCACGTGAACCGATACACATTTTGTAGCCGCTCTTTGGGTATACTTGGTGGTCACGCGTATCTTTGACTAACTCAAGACCAAGCCACTGCAAGGTTCCACGTTGAAAGGTACGTTTAACGATAATATCAAAACCCTCGGCGATTGGATTGTTCATAGCAAAGCGCATTCTTGGATCATTGTTTTTGATATTTTCGATACCAACATCCAGCACTAACTGCAAACGTTTATCAATCTGAGGCAGCCAGAAGCCCAAGCGTACACTACCACCGGTCACACGCTGCTTTGGTGTTTTATCAAGTGAGGTCCACTGCTCATACTCATCCCAACGCTTGTAAACAAAGAAGCCGGCAGAGACATTGCTATCGAAGATATGTGGATCGTGAAAATGTGCTTCCAATCGACGCAGACGATGACGGTCGGCCTGCACCAAGCCCCCAACGTCCCAGCCGCGGCCAAAAAGATTTGACTTTTCGACGGTCAACATACCGCGCAGCGATGGTTTTGGATTGTACTGATCAGTACCGTAAGTCATCATAAAGTTAAAGTTGCCCGTTTTGGCCTCTTTAAGATTCAGCTCCAGATCAGCAAGATCATCTGAAAGTCGGTGTATTTTCCACTTTACACTTTCGCGATCAAAGAAGCTGAGGTATTCAACCGCTGCCTGCGATTTAGTCAGCTTTTTGGTCGTGATCAAATCGCCCTCAACAATATCCAGTTGGCGACGAACAACCTTGTCGCACGTCACTTTGTTACCGGTAATAGCAATGCGATTGGTATAGAGCTTATTGCCACGTTCAATGTGAAAAGTAACGTCAACTTCATCGGTCAGCTCATCGGGTTTGACCTGTGGATATACATCGCAGTAAATGTACCCCTTTTCTCCATACAAATCTTTGATCTTGTTCATTGTTTGCACCAGCTTGGTTTGTGCATACGGCGCACCAGCTTCAAGGGTTACCAGCGGCAGCAATTCGTCTTCACCGTGCAATTCATCCCCCAACACACG
>JAHFBR010000042.1 GCA_023249955.1 bacterium | reverse complement strand
TGCTCCGCTGTTGCAACATCGGCATCATCAATGATGATTGCAGCCAATGCATTACAAAATTTAATCGCCTCTTGTGTACTTTTTTGATGAATGTTACGGCCAACTGCAGCACCCATGGCACCGCCACCATGAATTTGATGATACAAAGCCTGCAAAAACTCTTTTTCAGACTTTGATTGCCCGCCAGCACAGATAACGCGCGTATTGCCCGCCGCCATAGTTGCTTGACGCAACAGCTGCGCACTTTCAAAACTATCAGCAGCCTCTGGTGCATTAACTTTAACAAAGTCTGCCCCCAGGCAAACGGCAATACCAGCGACTCCTGCAATAATATCAGCACTTCTTTCATTCTGCACCGCCTTGCCGCGCGGATACATCCACACCGTGGTCATTAAACCGTTTTGATGGGCCTGGTAAATGGCTTGTGCCGCCTGCGCAAGCATTGCTGATTCGTGCTCACTGCCCAAATATACCGTCATGCCAATGCCAACGATATCAAGGCCAGTCTGTTTTTTAAACTCAACAACCTGTTGAACCGGGGTCCACATGCAGCTATTTGGATCTGCCTGCTGAGTTGGCACCAAATTTGTTTTACCATTAAGTTTTATTACGTAGCGGACATTTTTATAATCGGATGCATATCGTGCAACCAAACCCAAATTTGTTGCAAATGCACCTATCCTCGATTTGCTTGCAATGTCAAACAAGTGGGTGGGGTTTGCAGACTCTGGAGAGATGTCTGGACCAAAAAAATCTTTATTGAGGTGCTCGACCTTTTGATCGCCGGCAAATAACAGCAAGCGCCCTGTATTGCACGTTGCTTTGAGATAATTATTGATGAATGCTTCACGCATGGACGTTGGAACCGTTAATGGAACAGGAACCGCATCTTTGTGCAAAACAAGATTGGATGACATAACAAACTCTCCTCTCTGCAACAGATTTTTTATCGCTATGACTGCACCATGGGCTGCGGCTTGGATGGCTGACTTTGATTGGCATTTTCAAGTGTACCGCTAAATACTAATCGCGCTTGCGCCTGCAAAACAACAGAGCCCTCTTTATCAACCCAGGCACGCACAGAACCACCCAGCATGTGTAACACAATGACTTCATCGCGTTCAATGGCACCTTGCTCAAACAAAAGCCCAGTCACAGCCGCTGCACCAGAGCTACATGCCAGCGTAATGCCACAGCCACGCTCATAGACCAACAGATTGTACTGTTTTTCTGCGCCAATTGGTTCAATTTGCCACACAAATTCAACATTGGTTCCGTGAGCAAAATGGGAACTGGTAGAAATTTTATGGCCCTGTTGTGTAAGCATTTCGGGCGTTGCTTGACCAAAAATAATAAAGTGTGGATTGCCGATGCGCATAATATGCCCATTTGAGCCCTCGACGTTTGCCATGCCAGCAGACTCTGCATGCCCAACGCGCATTGTGATGGCACTCAGCTCAGCACCAGCCCTGTTTTTTTGCATAATACACTCAACAACGCGCTCGCCTAGTTTGATCGAAAAGCTTTCTGGAAAGGCATAGCTGCCAAAAAGATGTTGGGCAACGCAGCGCAATCCATTCAGGCAACTTTCTGCCTGAGTTCCATCGGCATTAAAAATCAGCATTTCAGGCATGCCGGCTTGTGGGCAACTAGTGATAATCAAAACTCCATCAGCCCCCACGCCATAATGCCGATCGCAAATTGTTTTTACAAAAAGAGGCCATGCCGCATCATGCAGCTCATTTTGCACGTACAATGCAGGCTTTTTGTACCAATCAAAAACAATAAAATCGTTGCCGAGTGATTGATATTTTATGAAATTTTTTAAAATCGACATTGCTCACACCTATGATTTTATCGTGGTGAATGAACAGCTCCAACCGTAACTGTTTCTGTTTGTTGCGATGGGGTACGCGATTCGGCACTTGGTGTCGTCATAAAAACTTTGCTTAAATAATTGCGCCCAGAATCAGCAAACATGACTACCACCACATCTGATTCGCTCAAATTTTTAACGTATTCCAAAGCAACATGCATCACCGCTCCACTGCTAATACCCACCATAATGCCGTGATCGCGTGCAAGTTTGCGCGTCATGGTAAAAGCGTCTTCATCGGTAATGGGAATAACGTGATCGATGGCATTTTTGTCAAAAGTGTCTGAAATCACGTCAATACCCAGGCCTTCCACATTGTATGCCTTGGGCTCCTTGCTTGAATACATCGAGGTTGCTGCATCCACACCGATTACTTTTACGTTTGGATTTTGTTCTTTAAGATAGCGGCCCGTACCCGAGATTGTACCACAGCTGCCGGTGCCGGTAATAAAGTGCGTAATTTTGCCTTCAGTCTGCTGCCAAATTTCTGGCCCCGTCGTTTTGTAATGTGCCTCTGGATTGACTTTATTAAAGTACTGGTTTGGCATGTAGGCGCCAGGAATGCTGCGCGTCAAATGTTCTGCAAAGGTATGATAATTGCGAGGATCGTCGTGCGTGTCGGTATTCGGACACACATACACCTCGGCGCCATAGGCACGCAAAATAGCAATTTTTTCTTGCGCAGTACGGTCAGGAGCGGTAATGATAACGCGGTAGCCTTTAATTTTGCCAATCATAGCCAGCGAAATGCCTTGGTTGCCCGAAGACGCTTCTACAATGGTACCTCCCGGCTTAAGCTTGCCGGTACGCTCCGCCTCTTCAACCATGTACAAGGCACAGCGGTCTTTAACACTGCCCCCTGGGTTAAGAAGCTCAAGCTTTGCCAAAAGCGTCGGCTTGGTGCCGAATTCAAGACGCACCAGCGGCGTGTTACCAATCATCTGCAAGATTGTTTTATAATTATTCCCAATTGACATGTTTCATCACTTTCTTGATTGCAAATTGCATACAAAATCGGTGGGCACCAGTGTAAAACTTTTTTAGGTAGGTTTCCACTCCTATTTTGCACATTTCACTTCCCTTGTGTAATAAGGTACACTAAAGCTGATTTTGGTGTGAAGCAATCTCTATAATTGTCTGCAGAAGGAGTCGCTATGACAGTCCGCGTTCGGTTCGCTCCATCCCCTACCGGTTTTATGCATTTGGGCAACGTTCGCGCTGCCGTTTTTAACTATCTTTTTGCTCGACAAAAAAAGGGAACCTTTATCCTGCGCATCGAGGACACAGATGCCTCGCGCAATCTTGATGAAGCAAAGGTACGCATTTTAAAAGATCTTGAGTGGCTGAACCTGCCCTACCAAGAGGGCCCCCTCAAAGGTGGCCCTCACGAGCCGTATCTGCAATCTGAACGCAATGATATTTATCAAGAACATCTGTCAGAACTGATTGAAAACTGCAAGGTCTACCGCTGCTTTTGCACGGCAGAAGAGCTTGAAGCCATGCGCCAAAAACAGATCGCCATGGGCAAGCCTCCGCGTTACAATCGCACCTGTGCAACCCATTCTGATGATAAAATCAAACTTAAAATCGCAGCAGGAACCCCCTTTATTTGGCGCTTCAGGCTTAACCAAGATCAGATTTTTGAGATACACGACATGGCTCGCGGCAAGGTGACGTTTGAGATGAAGCACTTCAGCGATTTTGCACTCACGCGCCCTGACGGCACCTGCACCTTTATGTTTGTTAATTTTGTCGACGACTGGTTGATGAAAATTACCCACGTCATTCGGGGTGAAGATCACCTCTCAAACACCGCGATGCAAGCAGCTTTGTACGATGCTTTTGCCGTTCCATTGCCCATTTTTTGGCACCTGCCCATTATTTGCAATAACGAGGGCGAAAAGCTTTCTAAGCGCGACTTTGGGTTCAGCTTGGGCGACTTACAAGCCGCCGGATTTTTGCCCGAAGCGATTTGTAATTACATCGCAACCATCGGCATATCACTGACCGAAGAGGTTCAAACGATGGATCAGCTGGTACAAAACTACAATTTTGAACACCTGCATCATGCTGGCCACGTGCGCTATGACCTGGCAAAACTTACCTGGTTTAACCACAAGTGGATGAATAAGATCGAGCATCAACATTTGCTGGAACTAGCAAAGCCATTTTTGCTTGCTCAGCATCCAGAAATCAAGAACTGGTCTGATGAAAAAATCTCCGTCCTGCTGGCAAAAATCAAAGGCGAACTCAACACGCTGCATGACATTGGCGCCATGCTTGCGTTTTGTTTTACGCCTCCCACCATTGCTCGAACTGACTTTGAAACTGCATTTGGCAAAGAAAAAGCGACAACAGCACTTTCTGTCATTCGCGACAACGTTGGTAAGCTTGAAAATATCGATCTGTTTATTCAATCACTCAAAGAACAGGCTCAAAAAAATGGCCTGAAGACAAAAGAGGTCTTTGGTCCGGTACGCTATTTAATTACCGGAAAGGCTGAAGGCGTGGGCATGCATGATTTGTTGAATATGCTGGATACTCAGGAAATTAAGAAGCGGCTAACTGCTCTTGCATCCGATTAGGTTTTTGTTCAAACCAAAAAACATAACCCTGAGCCTTGAGCGTCTGCATGATCGCCAAAAAAGAGCGTTCTTGATCGGTGGGAACAAAGAATTCCAAAATATCACTGTTGCCTTCAAGCGTACGCTCGAAAGCGATATGGTCTTCGTTGCGGAATAACGCGACAACGAACCATGTCTTCTCTTTTAAAACACCGGCTTGGTAGTAGTTGCAGTACATTTTCACCCCATAAAACATTTGATTCATAACAATTATACGGGGTTTACGGCAAAAAAAAAGGGCACGTAATTTCCGCGCCCTTTTTAACGTTTTATAGAATCTCAAGCGCTAAGCCTGTGGCATTCCACCCATTGGTGCAGCTGTAGGCATTGCAGATGGTATTGCTGCTGGTGCTGGCATTACTGGTGTTGCTGGAGTTGAAGCCGGAGCTTCCATGCTCATACCCATATCGATTGGTGCAGCCATGGACATATCCGTACCAGCTTCTGTTGGCATATCCATAGAACCAGCACTCATTCCACCGCTCATATCTCCAGCCGACATTCCCAGATCGATTGGTGCCGGAGCTGCAGAAGCTGTTGGCATGGTGATTGGCGCTGGCGCTGAAGCTGGTTTTGGAGCCGCAGCGACCGCTGGTACTGGTGTTGCAGATGGCATTCCTAGCGCAGCCGGCGCTGGTGGCGTTACCGGTTGCACAACAATTGGAGCCTGCGGAGCTGACGCTGCCGCAGGAAGTGGCCCTACTGCAATTGGCTGTTGCAAACCTGGCTCTATTTCTGATTTAAATTGAATCAGCGTATTCACCGCCTCATCAAGACGACGCCTAAACTCTTTTTTTGATGTAAACTCACTCGATGCCAACAACGTCAACAATGGCTCTTTGATCCTTTGTTTAACGCGTACAATGGTCCGTTCGCCGATCTCGTCTTCAATTTTTGGCGAACTCAAGCTGTTCATAGGAGCCTGAGAAATCATGGCACCATAGGCATAATATCCCATAAAGCAGCAGACAATTAGACCAAAAGGCAGCGCTCCTGCGCTATAATTCCTGCTCATTGCCCTTCTCCTTTCCTCACCCCAAATCCCTTAAAAATCAAAGCTAAAAGTTTGACAAAAACAAAATCTATTATTTAAAGCTTAGATAAAAGCCACCTGAAACGTCAACAAAACAAAAGGATAATCGTGAAACGATATGAAATCATCGCACATGTTGCCGACATTCGCCTCAGCGTCGAAGGATCAACAATGCCTGAACTTTTTAATGCCGCCCTAGAGGGCATGGCGGAAATAATTACGCCACAGCAATGCACACCGCCGTTCAACAAACAGATCGAACTTAGTGTTGCTTCGGTTGATGCCACGACGCTCTTAATCGACTTTTTATCCGATGTCTTGACGCAAACACATCTGACCAAGGCATTGTATTGCAAGGCCGAGTTTACCGAGCTGTCTGAAAAAAAACTTCAAGCAAAACTTTATGGTAACATGGTAAAAAGCTTTGACGAAGACATCAAGGCGGTAACCTACCACGAAGCCGATGTAAAAAAAAATGGGCGTGGCAACTTTCAAACCATCATAATTTTTGATATTTGACCTATGATTTCAAAAGAAAAACTGATTAAAATTTCCGATGTTATTTGGGAAATCCCAAAATCCTATCGCTCCGACATGCTGGTGCCGGCACGCATCTTTGCAACAGAGCGCATGCTGGAAGAGGTTTTTAATGACCGATCACTGGAGCAGCTGGTTAACGTTGCAACCTTGCGCGGCATTCAAGGCTACGCCATGGCCATGCCGGATGCGCACGAAGGGTACGGCTTTCCCATTGGCGGCGTTGCCGCCACCCTGTATCCTGATGGCGTTATTTCGCCCGGTGGCATTGGATATGACATCAATTGCGGCGTCAGATTGGTGCGTTCACAACTTAAAATAAACGATATCAAAGATCATTTAAGCTACTTGGCCCAAGAAATATACCGCATGGTACCATCGGGTGTGGGCGAAGGCGGTGAGCTCAAACTTTCATCGCAAGACATGGACAGCGTACTCAAAACCGGCGTGAACTGGATGATAAAAAATGGTTTTGCCACGCAAGACGACGCCCGTCATATCGAATCAAATGGAATTCTTGAAAATGCCAATCCCGACAACATCTCTAAAGACGCAAAAAGCCGTGGGCTCGATCAGCTTGGCACCATTGGCTCGGGCAACCACTTTGCAGAAATCGATATTGTCGATGAAATTTTTGATGAAAAAGCCGCCGGCGCTTTGGGCTTGTGGAAGGATCAGGCGGTGGTACTTATTCACTGCGGCTCACGCGGACTGGGGCACCAAGTGGCAACCGATCACATCCGCATCATGATGGGTGCAATGGCACGCTACGACATCACCCTGCCAGATCGCGAACTTGCCTGCGTTCCATTTTCAAGCCCCGAAGGAACCAATTATTTTGACGCCATGGCCGCTGCGGCAAACTTTGCCTGGGCCAACCGGCAATACATCACCTGGGAGATCCGGCAGGCGTGGAAGAAGATTTTAGGCCCTTCTGGTGGAGACCTTTCGCTGGTGTACGATGTCGCGCACAATATCGCAAAAATTGAAACGCATGAAATTAACGGTAAAAAAACAAAAGTAATTATGCATCGCAAGGGTGCAACGCGCGCGTTTGGCCCTGGGCACCCTGAATTGGCGCAAGAATATCAAGCGGTCGGCCAACCGGTGCTGATTCCTGGCAGCATGGGCACCGCGTCGTATGTTTTGGTGGGCACTCAAGAGGGTATGAAGACTTCGTTTGGCTCATGCTGCCATGGCGCTGGACGCAAAATGTCGCGCGCTGCGGCCAAGCGATCAATTCATGGTCACACGCTGCACGAAGAACTTTTGCAAGCCGGTATTCATGTGCAGACCGGCTCTATCCGTGACCTTTCAGAAGAGGCGCCACAAGCGTACAAAGATGTGCACGATATTGTTGACGTTGTTCACCAAGCCGGCATTGCGCGTAAAGTTGCGCGTTTGCGGCCATGCGTAGTGATCAAGGGTTAAGAATTTTTTGGTAGAATTCAATAACATTCGCCGCTAGACTTGATACTCGTGATCATTTTTCACATCAAAAGAAGGATTCGCTCATGAAAAAACTATCGAAAATAAAAAATATTGTCTTTGCAATCAGTCTACTGATAGTACCATCAAGTACACTAATACTTGCTATGGAAGCATCTTCTTCAATATCAGATGACTCTGATGAAGATGGCAAAAACGAAGTACCTGTTGCCTCTTTAAGCCAACTCGTTAATGCGCTTGATCTTGCTGTGTATGATGATCATGATAATGTAGAAGAAGATGATGATGTAGATGAAGATCTAATCCCCACCTACATCCACGACCCCGCTCCACATGTGACACTCAACTCTTTACTAACATCAGAGGCCAACAATCCCCAAGAATGCATCGCGCTCCTCACACTCCTCGTGCGAACCGCATTAAATACCATCGCATATGACGCTTGGACCAATCCAAGAAGAGATAATTTCTGGGCGGTCTTATCCTACCGCCACATTAAAATTGTGATTCTAAAACGCCTCCTCATGTACGGATTCACGCTTCCAGACTTTACGGTAACACTTGAAGTAGCAATCAAAAAAATCGAAGACAACGTAGCCAACCTTGGCGCTTGCAACTGGATCGGAATCACTGTTGCAGGCGACGATGAGGCGCTCGCCTACCAACACAATTCAATTGAAGCTGAAAAATACTGGATCCCTTCATCAATACCCGGCATCACTTGCGCCAACCCTAAGGCGCTGCAACATCAAAAGGATTGCAATATGCTTGTAAAGGATCAGCTTTTTGCAACTTTCAGAAAGCGCTTTACAAATTGGGGTACACTATTTTCTGCCCTCGAGTTTGATGAACTCCTGCCGGCCCTGGCGGTAGCGCATGAACAGCCGAGAGGAATAGAAGACCCTTCGATCGAAGCAATCACAGGATGGGATCATACGCGAGAAGACGTTGGCATATAACGTCAAGGGATAAGAAAATCAAGTTTTGTAAAGCGGTCAATAGGTTAATTTCTTTCACATATGAGGCAGCCTTATGCACAGATTCAGCACTTTAAAAAACATCACACTTCTTGCAACGCTTTTATTCACAACACCAAGCACCGATATATTTGCAATGCAACGTAACCCAGAAGAAATCCTATGCTCCCTCGACTTTGACCTACCAGACAACAAACCAACTGATAACATGTGGACATGTCTTATTGATACAACACCCCATCAACACCTCAACAAAATCACCGCATCACCCTCTTGGTTGCCAGAAGAAGACGCTTTGCTCATGCTCCTTATGCTGCTGCGCACCGCCTTCAATACTGTTGCCTACGATCGCTGGACAAACCCACAAAGAGATAATTCCAGGGCCCTC
>JAHFBR010000041.1:5308-8887 GCA_023249955.1 bacterium | reverse complement strand
TGATGTCGATGGCGAAATAGTATCGTACAAACCAGTACCCGGTTGGAATGGAGCCGATCAGATAGGCAAGGACAAGAAGAGCTATGATTTCGATCATGATAAAAATTTTGGTAGCGACGCTGAGATTCGAACTCAGGACCTACGGATTATGATTCCGTCGCTCTAACCAACTGAGCTACGTCGCCGCCTTATTTTTTTGTAAGATTTAAAATTTCAATTTTTTGACGCCCATGATATCGGTCATGAACAAGAACATTGCTTTCAAGAAGTAAACGCCTGAAAGAATGGTTGCCACGATACCGGCCATCAACGTCACAGCAAAGCCTTTGATTGCGGGGCCACCAAAGAAGAACAAAACCATACCGGTCAGGAAGGTGGTGATGTTCGAGTCCATAATAACCGACATCGCACCACTAAAACCTTCCATGATAGATTTGCGCAGCGGATTGCCAAGCGCAAGCTCTTCTTTGACACGCTCATAAATCAAAATTGATGCGTCAATCGCCATACCGATGGTCAGAACGATACCGGCAATACCGGGCAATGTCAACGTCGCTCTGAAGTATGACAAGAAAAGCAAGGTCAGGAAAATATTGCAGATCAGGGTGATGATTGCAAGGAATCCTGGAATTTTGTAGTACAGCAAGCTAAAGAAGAACAACATGATCAACGCGATAACGCAGGACAAAAGACCTTTGTAAATTGAGTCTTGACCCAACGAAGCGCCAACGCGATTTTCGTGTTCAATCTTGAGCGGAGCATGCAACGAACCGGCCTTAAGAACAACTGAAAGATCGAACGCCTCTTGCGGTGTGCCAACGCCTTGAATAACGCCCGAGCCGCCACCAATTTCTTGTTTGATAACCGGAGCGGTAATCATGACATCGTCGATGATGATGCCCAAATTTCTACCCACATTGTTTGCAGTCAACTCAGCAAACTCACGTGCACCAGCGCTGTCCAACTTAAAGCTGACAACGGGACGATTGTACTCATCACGTTCAACAGCAGCACCAATCAAATGATCGCCCGTCAAATCAGGAAATGATGAAACCAAGTACCAGCGACCTGACTCTTCATCGCTACCAGCACGACCAGGGATTGCCATCTTATCTGAAGGCAACTCGCCATCAAACTCATCAAGTAATGTTTGGCGCGATCCCGTAGACTTTTCTACAATCTTAAACTCAAGATGTGCTGTTTTGGTGATTACCGATTTTACGTGTTCAGGGTCATCAATGCCGGGCATTTGAACAACAATTTGGCGCTCGCCATGCTGTTGAACCACAATACCTTCAACGCCATAGCCACCCAGACGATTGGTCAAAACGTTTACACCTTGCTCCACAGCACCAGTGCGTACGCCTTGCTCAGCCTCTGGAGCCAATGTTGCTGAAATAACATTCTCAGCAAGCTTAAGCTTGAGCGACATATTGCGTGACTCTTTAATGATATTGTAAGCAGTTTTTGCGGCAGCTTCGTCAGCAAAAGTCATGACCAGGGTCATATCTTTAACATCTTTTTTGACGGGAACTGCTTTGGCATCTTTGCTTTTCAGCACCATCTCGATGCCGCGACCTTCGTTGGCCAAACGGTTTTCGAGCGCTTTTTCAATCTCAACGCCCAGCACCAAATACGTTCCGCCTTCAAGATCGATACCTTTTTTGACGTGTGCCAATCTCAGGGCGTCATAATACTTTTTAACTGTGCCCAACATGCCGGCCTCTGCTGGCTGGCTCAATGCTTTTTTATCGAAAGAAAGCATGTAGTAGGAGCCAACAACAAAGATGACTGCCCACAAAATTAACTGAGAAAAAATGACGCGTGTTACGCGTGATTGAACGTTCATGAAAAGCTCCTTACCTGCTCAACCTACTCTGTTCTCACCTTGTATTTTATACATTGCTTGGTCCGCCGTCGCCCCTTCAACTTTGCTCAGGGCTATGGCGGGACAGCCTTCGTTCTTAAGTTGGTTTACCCAGCCCCTTCGATTCGCACTACGTGCTACTCAGGGCAAGCTCCGCTTTTTTAGGCGACTTGTCCGCCGTAGCCACTTGGGCGTAGGCGGAAGGCTGGTGCCGAGGAGGAGACTCGAACTCCTATGGGATTTCTCCCGCTGCCCCCTTAAAGCAGTGCGTCTACCAATTTCGCCACCTCGGCATATCAACAATGTCTTTGTGATAATGAAAAAAGACTTCAGAAATCTATCATAAACGTGACCCCTTGGCAACAAGTTTTCTGGTATTTTTTTAGCACTTTTGCGCCTCTTTTTTCAAAAAAACCCCATTTTTATGCTCTTTGTAACGTTTTACCCCTGGGGGCCTTTGTGATAATCATCTGTACCTGGTACGCTTAAAAAAGAGCCTTTACAAGGCCTCTTTTTAATAGATACTTTACTGGAGGTTTATCATGAAGAAGAACACTAAGTATATTATCTTAATCGTGCTGGTCGTTTTAAACGTCTTGGCTTACCTATCTGCAAACCCTGCTTTTTATGCACACTACCAACCACGCCATCTTTCTGAAAGACAGGCGCTGGAGCTGGCGCTTGCACAAAGCCGCGAAGAGGCTGAATTGCAAGAGGCACTGGCATTGAGCAGACAAAGCTATCGACAAGAACAACTCAAGCAACAAGAAGAGGCTGATCTGCAGCGTGCGATCAAGCACAGTCTCAGATCGTCTAAACGTGGTAACAAAGAAAACAAAAACAGCAATAATCACATCGCACCAACCACCACGCCATCATGTGGCTTGGTCAACTGGTCGGGCGTTAACTGTTATATGAATGCTACGTTGCAATGTCTGGCACATAGCCCATTGTATCGTCACGGTATAAACAACGTGCATGATGCAAGCATGCAAGGTTCACTTGCCAATTTGTTAACAACCATGGGCAATTCAAAAACAGTAGTTGACCCTTCCGCTTTTGCAAAGAAGACAACTGAAAAATATTTTGGTGAAATGTTCACGCACTATCAACAAGATGCTGATGAGTTTTTGGGCGGCCTGCTCAACGATGTATCATCACTGCACAAAGCCTGCTCATTTGATATGAAGACTGTTCTTGAATGCCAAGAATGCGGCACGACACGAACCAAAACAGAACGCGAAAATAAAATTTCTTTGGCTATCCCATCACAACAAAACACCGTCACCATCAGCGACTGCTTGAATAACTTCTTTGGCGCTGAGTGGATGGTTGGCGATAACGCTGTGTTCTGTTCAAAATGTAATCGTAAAACTGCAACACAGAAAAAATCTACATTGGGCTCAGAGCCTGAAACGCTGATTATTCAGCTCAAGCGCTTCTCAATGGATTGGAATGGCAACGTTGTGGTAACCAATAAAAATAATGTTCCTGTACGTTTGGGCAAGACCTCCATAGAACTTCCAACGCAAGGCCCTGTAACACCAGCAACCTATCGTTTGTGCGGTGTTGCGCTTCATAACGGCAATCTTAACAGCGGCCACTACACGGCACTTGGACGCAACAGTGCGTCAGGCTGGTCATTGTATAATGATAGTGTGGTAAGCAACGGCAAGTCGCTGCTCAATCACATTTTGACAAAAGGTACATGT
>JAHFBR010000041.1:0-5298 GCA_023249955.1 bacterium | reverse complement strand
GAATTCAAAAATAATTGATTATTAAAAAAGGCCCCCGGTTTTCGGGGGCCTTTTTTAATGTCTTGCTACTTATCGTACTCGATTTCAATATCCTCAACCGTATCATCATCCTCAAGCTCAAACGCCTTGGGCTTGCTCAGCACAACATGTTGTTGCCCCTTGGCGCCCTGCTTAGCGTTGACTGATGGCTTTGAGCGCTTTTTGGTCATCGTCTTTTCATCATCTTCAACATCAGGTGTCGAGATTTCAATCAGATGCTCGTGCTTTTTGACACTATTCTCTTTTCTGAGTTCAATCAAGCGCTCGCCTTGGCGACGCATGCTCTCTTTCATCTGCTGAGTCTCAAGCTCAAATTCACCTTCAGCAGCCTTAAACATCTTGTTCATCTCTTCTTGCATGCGTCTGATTTTTTTCTGTAACTTCAGAATCATCTCAACGCCGGCCAGATTCACACCCAGCTTGTGGGTCAAATAGATGACCTCTTCCAACCGATCCACATCCTCTTCAGAAAAAAGGCGTGTGTTGCCCTCCGAACGTTTGGGCGAAATCAAACCCTCTTTTTCATACATGCGGATGGTTTGTTGATGCACCGAAAACATCTTTGCAACAACCGATATCGAATAAAAGCCTTTCCTTCGCTTCATAGAAGGCTCCCTGCTTTACTCGTGCTTGAGAATGGTAAGGAAGGCTTCATGCGGAAGCTCAACGTTGCCCACTTGTTTGAGTTTCTTCTTACCCTCTTTCTGTTTCTCCAACAATTTTCTTTTTCTGGTAATGTCACCGCCATAACATTTTGCAATAACGTTCTTTCTGAGCGCAGAAACCGATTCCCGTGCAATAACCTTGGCTCCAATGGCGGCCTGAATGGCTACTTCAAACATTTGTCTATGAATAACCTCTTTCAGTTTTTGTGTCAACTGACGCCCAATGTAAAAGGCTTTGCTTTCGTGAACAATCACCGAAAGCGCGTCCACTGCCTTGCCGTTGAGCAAGATATTCATCTTGACCAAGTCAGAGGCTTGATAGCCAGCCTGTTCGTAATCAAAGCTTGCATAACCAGCGCTGAGCGATTTTAACTTATCATAAAAGTCGGTAATAATTTCATTCAGCGGCAACGCGTAACGCAAGATCAGACGATTTTCATCGATGTACGTCATCTCTTTTTGAACGCCACGGCGCTCTTGGCACAATGTCATAATATTACCCAGATAATCTTTTGGCGTAATAATCGTCGCATTCACAACCGGCTCAAACACCTGTTCTATGCGTGCCTGATCAGGAAATTTTGATGGGTTCTCGATCACCACCTCTTCACCGTCGGTCAACAAAACTTTATACAATACCGTTGGCGAGGTGACAATAATCGAAGCGTTGTACTCTTGTTCCAAACGTTGCCTAAACACGTCCATGTGCAGCAGACCCAAAAAGCCGCAGCGGAAGCCAAGGCCAAGCGCTACTGAACTTTCTTTTTCAACATGCACACTGGGATCGTTGAGCGTTAATTTTTCAATTGCATCACGCACTTGCTCAAAATCAGAAGTATCCAGCGGATAGATGCCGGCAAAAACCATGGGCTTTGCGGGCTTAAAACCAGGCAACGCCGGAACCGGCTGCTTGGCACGATAAAACGTATCACCAATGCGTGCCTCTTTAACCGTCTTCATGCCGGAAATCAGATATCCCACCTGGCCGGTAAACAAGACACCGGTCTGGTGCGGTTCAGGATACATCAGACCGATATCAAGCACTTCATAATTTTCACCAGCGTGTGCAGCCGTGATGATGTCACCTTTTTTGATGTTGCCATCAATCACTTCAATCAAACAGACCACACCACGATATTCGTCGTACCACGAGTCAAATAACAGCGCCTTGAGCGGTGCATTCTCGTTACCCGATGGCGGTTTAATGCGTTCAATAATCTGTTCAAAGAGCTTATCAATCCCGATGCCGGCCTTTGCCGAAATCAACAGAATATCTTCGCGCTGAATATCAAACGCCTTGTCCATCTCTTTGGCAACGCGCTCAGGATCAGCATTGGCCATATCAATTTTATTAATTGCCGGAAGAATGGTTAGATCTTGATCAAACGCCAAAAAGAAGTTGGCCATGGTTTGCGCTTGCACACCTTGTGCCGCATCAACCAACAAAACCGCACCTTGACAGGCGTACAGCGAGCGAGAAACTTCATACGTAAAGTCCACGTGACCCGGAGTGTCAATCAAGTTAAGCAAATAAATTTTGCCTTTGTATTCATAAAAAAGCGACGCCGTTTGAGCTTTTACCGTAATGCCACGTTCGCGCTCCACCTGCAGCTTATCAAGCACTTGCGCAACCTTTTGACGGCTTGAAATGGTTCCCGCCATCTCCAGCAATCGGTCGGCGAGTGTTGACTTACCGTGGTCGATGTGGGCGATAATCGAAAAGTTTCTGATACGATCGGCAGTAAAATCTTTAAGATTAAAACTTTGAATCTGGCTTATATTCATGGTGTTTTCAGCTCATCCGGTTTAATTACATTTTTTCTGGTTTACTTAACCCAAGCACATCAAGTGACACATCAAGCGTTTGATGGACAACAAAAACAGTAAACATACGCATGCAACTCAATGCCTGTTGCGTGGTATCAATAACTTTATTGCGCGTGTAGTAGCCGTGCAGCTTTTGCGCCAGCTCCAGCGCGTAGTATGACAACATGTGCGTCTGATGCGTGGTTGCAATGGAACGCATGATATCACTCAGCGAAGCAACTTTTTTGAACAACGTCGTCTCTTCAGCGCTCATGTGTTGCATCATCTCATCAAACTGGGCATCGGTCAGCTTGCCCGCTTTCATCTGGTCAATCCAAGCCCCAAAGCCCTCTTGATGGGCCTTTTGCAACAAACTATTAATCCGCACGTAGGCATACTGAATGTAGTAGACTGGGTTTTCTTCTGTCTTTTTCAGTGCAACATCCAAATCAAAATCCAACGGCGCATCGGTCTTGCGGTTCAGATAAAAGAAACGCGCAACGTCTTTACCAACCGCTTCAACCACGTCACTCAGCTTGGTAAACGTGCCGGCACGCTTGGACATTTTGACCGCCTCGCCACCCATTTTGATGTTGACCAGCTGATACAAAATGACATCAAGATTTGCCACGTCATAATCAAACGCCTGCATTGCCGCTTGTAAACGTACTTTATAGCTGTGATGGTCATGACCCAGGACATAATTGACTCTATCAAACCCGCGATCAAACTTATCGCGCAAGTAGGCCAAGTCGGCTGCGATGTAAGTCAGCTCGCCACCGCTTTTGCGCACCACGCGGTCTTTATCGTCACCAAAGCTGGTTGACCTAAACCACAGCGCGCCATCTTTTTCATACACTAAATCTTTGCTTTGCAACAACGCCAATGTTTTATCAATGGCGCTACTATCGTGCAGTGTTTTTTCAGAGAACCAGGTATCAAACGTAATGCCATACGCCGCCAGATCGGCTTTGATCAAATTCAGCAGCTGTTCTTTTGCATACAACTCAAAGAATTGATCGCTTTTATCTTTGACGTCCGGTCCATGCTGGGCAACGCAATCTTTGGCCAGGTCGACCAAATAATCGCCAGCATAACCACCCTCCGGAATCTCTGCAGCCTGCCCAAACTGTTGCAAGCAACGGGCTTTGAGCGATTGACCCAAAAGTTTGATCTGATTACCAGCATCATTGATATAAAACTCTTTGCTGGCACGGTGACCCAAAAAGTTCAAAACCCTGGCCAGCGTGTCGCCAATGATACCACCACGGCCATGGCCCAAATGCAACGGCCCGGTCGGGTTGGCGCTTACAAATTCGATATCAACGCTATATTTTTTATCGTCAGGACCAAGCTTAAAAAAGTCTGCTTTTTGCGTGTACAGCTCTTGGATCAGCGTACGCCACGCCTGCGTGGTCAGGGTAAAGTTTAAAAATCCCGGGCCGGCGATAGCCACCGACTGAATAATTGAAGCATGCTCTGGGGCGCTTAAAACCTGCTGCAGCTGGGTTGCAACCTCGCGCGGGTTCTTGCCCACCTGCTTGGATAGCAGCATGGCCACGTTACAGCTGACGTCGCCAAACTGAGCCCCTTGGTCGTTATTAATCTTGAACTCCAGGTGTGAAAGCCGATCGGCAGCCACCCCAAAGAGGGAAGAAACGTGATCTATAAGAAGTTTTTTGAGCCTAAGCATTACGTTCATACCGGTACCGTTCTAGCAAAAAAAGCACATCTTTCCTGAGTGTTTTACACGTATTCGCTTAGTGTACCAGGTTATTGCCTACTTGCAAAGTTTGGCCGTGACGCAACAAGATTGCTTTCACCCACCGAGCATGATACGATCGAACAGCTGTATATCTAAAGGGAAGGGAGAACCATGAAAATAGTCTTACATATCGCGCGCTTGGGTTTAATGCTTTTATTCTGCACCACCACAGCACTTCCAATGCAACAGAGCCCGTGGGCAACCATTCAAGAAAGCCTTGAGCGACTTTTGGGGTCTCAGGATTACAATCTTCTGATGCCACAACTCTATAACTATCTGGACCATACGCCAGCCTACAAAACACAGGCGCTGGAATGGGTGAGCTCTAAAGCAAATTTGGGCGATGTGCCCATGATGTATCTGCTTTTACGCAACAAACACTTCGCGCTACAAGCATCGGCGCTCAGTGAAATTGAATGGAAAAATATCTGTGTAAACATGATGATCATGCACATCCGCGTGTTGGTCGATAAGTACTGTTGCGATGTGCTTGGATACAAACGCACCTACCACATCAGCATTCAGGACGCCTACGCATGCGCAGCACAATGGAAAGGTGGAGAGATCAGCAAAACGTTTACTGATAAATATATGTTTTGGTTCGCCCGAACACACCAAAGATGCGGATATCCAGAGTTGTGCGCAGCAGTAACTGCATGGTTTCAGAATAAAGTTTTTGGCTCACCGGTGTGGGTTTTGTACTGCCAACAAAAACTCTACAGCAAAACATGTCGCATCGAATTTTGGACACCTGATAGTGAACAACGCGCAGGCAGCATGAAAGTTATCGAATCTCTTCAAGTGCATCGCGCAAGGGCCACGGAAGTAATTTTACAACAGATGAATGAGGCGCAGTCGTGGCAAGATTTTGTTGGGAAGGCTGCTTTGAAAGTTGAGTAGCTCAAGCAAGATGTGTTCATGGTTCGATACGATCACTACGTGATCACTCCCGCCGTCGCCCAGGTGGCTATGGCGCGCAGGCACCACGAACGGATATCTCAACCCGTTCGCCCTGAGTGTTTT
>JAHFBR010000040.1 GCA_023249955.1 bacterium | reverse complement strand
TATGAGCACGTAAAAATGCTCCTGAGTGATTTGATGCCAAAACTATACCTCAAGATGCTTAAGGCACAGCAGGGGAAGTGAGGGGGCTTGCGCCCCCTTATGTTTTACTCCCACTTCAATGAACCAGCGGTCTGATACTCAGTAACGCGTGTTTCAAAGAAGTTCTTTTCCTTGGTCAAGTCGGTCGCCTGTGCCATCCATGGAAATGGGTTGTCTTTAAAATACAGCTTCGGCAAGCCAACGCGCTCTAAGCGTCGATCGGCCATGTGTTCAACATAAACACAAAACTGCTCAGCGTTAATGCCAAACAGGCCTTGCGGGCACGCATCAAGCGCATATTTACGCTCAAGCACCACTGCTTTATCAACCAGGCCAACAATTTTGTCTTGGAACTCGGTCGTCCAGACGTCAGGGTTTTCTGCAACGATAGTGTTGATCAGGTCGCAGCCAAACGCAAGATGCAAGCTTTCGTCACGCATGATGTATTCAAACTGCTCGCCAATGCCCACCATTTTTTGCTGACGCTTAAGCGCAAGCATCATGGCAAAGCCGGCATAAAAGAAAATGCCTTCCATGATCATGTAATAGCCAACCAGATCAAGAATGAATTGCTGAATATTAGAAACACCAACCGTTTTGAAATTCGGATCAAAAATGGTGGTGGTCAGGTTTACCACAAACTCATCTTTTTCGCGAATTGTTGGAATGGTTTTGTACATATTAAAAATGTAATCAGGATCAAGACCCAGCGAATCACAACAGTAGATAAAAGTATCGGTGTGGATCGCCTCTTCAAATGCCTGACGCAACAAATACTGTCGGCACTCTGGATTTGAAACATGGGTGTACACGGCCAAAACAATATTGTTTGCAGTCAGTGATTCTGCCGTTGAAAAAAAGCCCAGGTTCCAAAGCACCAGCTTGCGTTCAAGATCTGTCAGTGCTGTTGGCGACTGCCACTGCTCAACATCCTTTTGCATTGATACTTCTTCGGGTGTCCAGTTATTGGCAACACCAGATTTGTAGTATTCGCGCGCCCACAGATATTTCATGGGCAGTATTTTATTGGGATCAGTTGCCGTATTATTTATGATTCCATCTTTTTTCATTGCTTTGTCCTTTTGTCTTATTGGCAGGATTCGCACTCCGGGTTATCAATGCGACACAGTGCTCCCGTAGCCGGTTTGGTGTCATCTTGCAAAGCCTCTTGCACCGCCACAGCCTCTGTCGGCTCAGGTGCATTGGCGTACTCGCGCTTTTGCGTGTAGCCATACTTTTTGGCATCAATCGTCGACTTCTCAATCTGACTGGCTCCCAGCGTACGCATGTAATAGGTTGTTTTCATACCACTGCGCCATGCGGTCATATAAATATCACTCAGTTTTTTACCAGATGTTCCTCTCAGAAAAATGTTGTGAGACTGACTTTGGTCAATCCATCTGCCACGAGCGGCAGAAATTTTTACCAACCACTCAGCATCAATTTCAAATGCCTCTTTGTACTTATCTTTAAGATGTTGCGGAATATTTTGAATCATTTGAATGCTGCCATCAAAGTATTTGAGGGTATCAAGCATCTCTTGATTCCACAATCCCAATTTTTTGAGATCATTTACCAAGTACTCGTTCACCACGGTAAACTCACCGCTCATATTTGCTTTTACATAAATGTTTTTATAAATCGGTTCAATGCATGGGATGCAACCAGAAATATTAGAAATGGTGGCCGTTGGAGCAATGGCCATAGTGTTTGAATTGCGCATGCCATACTGTTTTACATGCTCGCGCACAGGAGTCCAGTCCATCGAACATGATCGCTCTGTTTCAACCGGCAGACCACGCTCTTGTTCCAACAAATCAAGGGTATCATTAGGGAAAATGCCACGATCCCACTTGGAACCTTTAAAGCTTGCATAGGCGCCACGTTCACGCGCAAGTTCAGATGAGGCCATAATGGTGTGATACGAAACGGTTTCCATGATGTTATCGGCAAATGTCAGTGCGCGCTGATCTTCAAACGGAATATCCAATTCAAAAAGCATATTCTGCAAACCCATGATCCCAAGACCGATGGGGCGATGGCGCATGTTAGAAACACGACCTTCGTCGGTTGGATAAAAGTTGATATCAATCACGTTATCAAGCATCCGCACAGCAGTCTTTACCGTATCTGCAAGCATCGCGTAATCAACTTTTCCATCAACCACGTGCTTTGCAAGATTGATCGAACCCAAGTTACATACCGCTGTTTCTTCACGCGATGTGTTAAGCGTAATCTCAGTACACAGATTTGATGAGTGAATCACGCCTACATGATCTTGCGGCGAACGCACATTGCAGGCATCTTTGAAAGTAATCCATGGATGGCCAGTTTCAAAAAGGCGGCTGAGTATTTTACGCCACAGCTGCTGAGCAGGCATCGTCTTGAAAAGTTTAATCTTGCCCTCGCGCACCATGCGTTCATACTCTTCATAGCGCTCCTCAAACTTTTTACCGTAAAGATCGTTCAGGTCACGTACATCATCGGGCGAAAAAAACGTCCAATCTTGATTTGCTGCAACACGCTTCATAAAGAGATCGGGCACCCACGCAGCCGTGCTCATGTCGTGTGTACGACGACGCTCGTCACCTGTGTTGCGCCGCAAGTCCAAGAAATCATCAAAATCGTAGTGCCACACTTCAAGATACGCAACCGTTGCCCCGCGCCTGCTGCCGCTGCGATAAATAGCAGCAACCACATCATTGGCAAGCTTCAAAAATGGAACAATGCCCTGGGAGCTCATCTTGATACTTTTAATCAGTGAACCGGTGGCGCGCAGCGACGTCCATGCATTGGCAAGGCCGCCCGACCACTTGGACATGTTGGCATTATCTTTTAAACATTTAAAAATATGATCAAGATCATCATCGATGTAAGTCAAATAACAAGAGCTTAACTGTGGGCGCGTTGTCGCAGAGTGAAAGAGAGTGGGTGTTGACGAAACAAAGCGCATGGTAGAAAGCTGATTATAAAACTGAATAGCACGCTCGGTTTTATTCTCTTCATTCATCACCAGCCCCATGGCAACACGCATCCAAAATGCTTGTGGGAGCTCGTAAACAGTACCATTGTTTTTTAAAAAGTAACGTTGATAGAGTGTCTGAATGCCGATGTAGCCAAAAAGCTCGTCACGTTCTGCCACCAGCGCTTGCGCAAGTGTTGCAAGGTCAAAATCAGCAAGCCGAGCATCCAGATGCTCTAGCTCAATGCCCTTGGCAATACCCTCAATAAATTTTTGTCGATACAGCTCTGCCACCTGATTGCTGTTAACAACTTTGCTCTTAACCTCTTTATAAATGTGCTGCAAAAATAGACGTGCAGCAAGAAGGTTATATGCTGGATCACGCTCAATAAAGGTTGTTGCAGCAAGCACCAACGCTTTTGAAAGGTCATGAGCAAAAATGCCATCATAAATAATGCGATGGAGCTCTTGAACAATCAGGTCGATAGAAATATCATGCTCAAACCCTTTAGCCGCTCGCTGGATGGATCGCCGTATTTTCGTCTCATCAAATAGTTCGGTACTCCCGCTGCGTTTTGTAATATTTTTAAAGGGCCCAGGCACCGGTTGAATTTCAGGAGAAAATGCACCAGAAGGTAGTGGTGTCATGCGAGCATCCATAGCAATCCTTTCTTTAAGTAAACGAAAGACCCCCACGGGTAATTACCATTTGCAATCGCCCCAGAATGTCCTTATACAAATGGCCAATATTTTCTGTTAGAAAATACCTAGGGCGAGCGTGCCTTATAATTTAACAGGCCCAAAAAACACAAGCAATCAATATTTTTATTTTTTTTAAAACGTCGACCAGATCAACAATATCACAAACATGACACTGCTTTTTTGACATAATTTTTTGTTATTATGTCAGCACATCAAAGCGAGAAATTACAGACGATCAAAAAAGATCCAGGGCTCGACGTTGTGCTTTCTAAATATTTCTGGTTGACAAAGTATTTTTGCAAAATACGGCACATAAAAAATCCCCCTGCCTCTTTAAAGACAAGGGGACGAAGTTGAAACTCAAAAAGAGATACTTGTGTTACATCAGGAACTTGAGCAACACGGTCATGGCAAATGTTGCTAGCACCAAGTGCTTAACGTATTTAAAGTCAGCAAGCACGTGTGCGATATTGGCCAATGAAAGCACAATGAGCGCCGGATAGCACAACACTGCCATCGGCTCGATAACGCGCGCCAAGCCCGCAAAGCCAAGGTTGGTCATGATGAAGTTGGCCGTCACGGTCAAGAGCAGCGCATACGCATATTTAATGCGGCCAAAAAAGAGCTGGTGTGCCAAGTAATCTGCAAATACTGCGGTCAACGCTATGGCCGTGGTCAAACACGCCACCGCCATGGTTGCATTGGCAAGCATGGTTGCGCGTTCACCAAGGACCAATGATGCTAAAGCACTGAGCAGTTGCTCTTTTTCAACGCCGGCGACAAATACGCCGTATTTTGCAGCCAAGATGCAAAAGCCTGAATAAACCAGACCCAGCAACGTACCACCAATCAGGCCTGCTTTCAAGGCAAACATCATCACCTGATGCGATGTCATAGTCCCGCCATTGCGCGCTTTGATCGATGATATAATCAGACCAGAAAAGAAGATGGTGGCTATCAGGTCAAGCGTCAGGTAACCCTCATTGAAGCCCTTCAGAAACCCTGCCAATGCTGGAATGTCTGAAAGCGGTGCTTTGGCTGACGAAAAAAGGCCTACAATCACAATCGACAAAAGCAGCGTAATTTTGATAGGACCCAAATAGCGACCAAAAAGATCAACGATAGCGCTTCGCTTGATGGTTGCCAAGAACACAAGAACAGCGACAATCAAACTAAACACAAAGAGCGATACCCCTGGAATGTGCCATGCCACAGCCGCGTGAGCGAGGGTTATGCAGCGCGGTGTTGCGCCAAAAGGCCCAATCAAAAGCATACACACCAACGCGAGTAATGCACCGGGAATGCCACCGGCCATGCCAAGAAATTTTTTATAATTTCCATCAAATAATGATGCTGAAATCAGACCCAATACCGGCACTAAAACACCGGTTAAAATAAGCCCTGCAAGCGCAAAAATCACCTGGGAGCCCATGTCACGGCCAAGGCTGAGGGGGAACACAACGTTGCCCGCTCCAAATAACATGGTAAATATTGCCAAACCAACTGCTATGACACGTGATGTCTGCATCGGGCTTTCCTCTGCTTAAAAATGGTGAAATCTTAGAAAAAGTGCGATTTTAATATTCTTTCAAGTATACGAAACTATCGCAAAAAATCAATAAAGGGCCGCGGCTATCCGCGACCCTTTGAGAAATTAGCGTGATAAAAAGCGCTGTTCTTAGAACATGCCGCCCATACCACCCATGCCGCCATGTCCATGACCATGACCCGCAGCTTGTGCAGGCTTGTCTTCTGGAATGTCAGCAATCATGGTTTCGGTGGTCAACAGCAAACTTGCAATCGATGCAGCGTTTTGAAGCGCCGAGCGTGTAACCTTGGTTGGGTCAACAACGCCAGCCTTGAACATATCAACGTACACTTCGTTACGTGCATCAAAACCGATTGACGGCTCTGCTGCCGATCTGATTTTGTCGATCACAACAGCAGGATCAAAACCAGCGTTACCAGCAATACCGCGCGCAGGCTCTTCAAGCGCACGACGAATAATGGTGACGCCAATCGCTTGATCACCGGTCAGTTTAAGATTATCAAGTACCGTTTGTGCACGAAGCAGCGCAACACCACCACCCACAACAACGCCTTCTTCAATAGCAGCGCGTGTTGCATGGAGCGCATCGTCAACGCGGTCTTTCTTTTCTTTCATTTCTGTTTCAGTTGCAGCGCCCACTTTGATGACGGCAACACCGCCAGAAAGTTTTGCCAAGCGCTCTTGCAGTTTTTCTTCGTCGTATTCAGATGTCGAAAGACCGATCTCTGTTTTGATTTGTGCAATGCGTGCATCGATATCACTCTTAGCACCTTTGCCATCAACGATGGTTGTGTTGTCTTTGGTAATGCGAACTTTTTTAGCAGAACCAAGATCATTGAACGCAACGCTTTCAAGCTTGATGCCCAGTTCGTCTGAAACAACCTTAGCGCCGGTCAATGCAGCAATATCTTGCAACATTGCCTTGCGACGGTCACCAAAGCCAGGGGCTTTGATTGCTGCAACATTAAGCGTGCCGCGCATTTTGTTTACCACCAAGGTTGCAAGCGCTTCGGCTTCAACATCTTCAGCGATAATCAAAAATGGGATGCCTTGTTTTGCAACTTGTTCCAAGATGGGCAACAGGTCTTTCATATTGCTGATCTTTTTGTCGCAGATCAAGATGCGTGGGTTTTCAAGCGCCACTTCCATCTTTTCTGAATCATTGATGAAATAAGGTGATACATAGCCACGATCAAATTGCATACCTTCAACAACGTCCAGCTCATCGGTCATACCACGCGCCTCTTCAACGGTGATAACGCCATGCTTGCCCACTTTGTCCATCGCATCAGCAATCAGATCACCAATTGCTTTATCGCTGTTTGCAGAAATGGTTGCAACTTGTGCAATCTCTGATTTGTCTTTGATGGGCTTGGACATTCTGCCGAGCTCTTCAATGACAGCAGCAACCGCTTTATCGATGCCGCGCTTTAATTCCATTGGGCTTGCACCAGCAACAACGTTCTTCATGCCTTCGCGGAAAATCGCTTCAGCCAGAACCGTTGCGGTGGTTGTACCGTCACCGGCAACATCAGATGTTTTGGACGCAACTTCGCGTACCATCTGAGCGCCCATGTTTTCAAATTTATCTTTGAATTCGATCTCTTTTGCAACCGATACACCATCTTTGGTGATTACCGGAGAGCCGAATGATTTTTCGATCGCAACGTTACGACCTTTGGGACCGAGTGTTACTTTGACGGCGCTTGCCAATTTGGTAACGCCTTTGAGAATTTTATTACGGGCGTCTTCGCCAAAAATTATCTGTTTTGCCATGTTCAAGATCCTTTATTGCTACTTACTTTTCAACAACACCAAGAAGCTCTTCTTCACGCAACATCAAAAACTCATCAGCGCCAAGCTTAACTTCTGTGCCTGAATATTTGCCAAAAATAATCTTGTCGCCAGCCTTGATCTTGAGTGGTCTGAGTGAGCCATCGGTCATAAGTTTGCCTTCGCCGGTAGCCACAACAGCACCAAATTGTGTCTTTTCTTGTGCAGTATCAGGAATGATGATTCCGCCTGCGGTCATCTGGTCATTTTCAAGGCGTTTGACCAAAACGCGATCATAAAGAGGTCTAATTACTGACATTGATTTTGTCCTCCTGAAGAAAATGAGTCTTTTAAGTCCACTTTTGCCCTTTACCGGGGCACAAATCATTATAGGACAAAAACAGGAAAAATCAACCGGATCTTATAGCAACAGACTAAGATTTTTTTATAGCTAAAACAAAGGATTTGTTAGGAGAATACGCTGAACAGGAGGGTGTTTTGACCGGTAGAACCCGCTATAATCCAGCTCCATCCGTCCGACCAGTCAGCCTAAAAATAGGACCCTGTGGAAGGATATCACTTCACTTCCCGCCAGTCTGCTGAGGGGTTGGTTTCTTGAGCGGATCTATCCAGTCTTTTTTGCCACCGACCATGCGATAAAATTTTCCGTCCAAGCGGTGGAAAACACATAACTCCTGCTCAACAATGCGGCCATCATCCAACAATGGCTCCATAAGTCTTATTAAAGGCCTGTGTTCATAAAGCTTAATACCTTGGATTGGTCTTTTGCCCTTGAAAATTAATGCATTCAAACAGCGAGACTTATGGCTTTTGCGCGCATCAAATATCACACATGTGACCGTGTTATTTTTGTCCACAAACGCAGCAATGGCCGCGTCATCACAATAGGCAACAACATCAAAAGTCGTGATTTTATTGTCTGGCTGCTGCAAGCTTCTCTTAAAATAACCAGGCAACATTTGTTCATTGTTATACAATGCCATTAAAAAACCAGTTCTATTCTTGGTAATGGTTACACGGAGCTCTAAATTTTTAAGCAGCACACTTTTTTCTGGTCCTTTTTCTGGTTCTTGTTGTTTCCCGTAATAATCGTTGATCAGCGGGACCGCCGGGCTACTGCCATCACCTTTCATGGCACAAAGCGGGAAGATAATGACATGTGCCAACAACGTAACAAAAAACATTCGCAGCGCAAACATACACAACTCCTCACGGGTAAGGCGTACATCACGCGTGACATCGTACCAAACGCGGCGAATAAAAGTCGAGATCAGAGAAAATAAACGCGAGCTACAGTCGCTTTTTCATAACAACATTGGTAAAAACATGCCCGCGGCGCTCGCGCGCTTCAGTTCCCACCTGAATATATCCCTTGCGCTCAAAGAACAGTAAGGCTCACTATCTCGAGGTCCTCATGGCCAAAGCACAGCTCCGCCTCTTGCCTTTCAGTAAAAAGAACAATCCGTTCAATCGGATGCTTTCGGTATGCCAAATCTCTGATTTTTACGCCTCTTCGACCAGAATCTCTAATAAACGCTTCGGAAATGGCAAACGCTTGCTCAAACATATCTTCTGCTTCATCCTTAACATCACACAATGGCTGCAAATCAACGCTCAAAAAACTTGCACTAACATCCCCTTCGATATTAGGATCGTCAGAACGGTTCCGGTACGCAATGGCCAGCAGACATTTTTCGTCGCAACTAGAGTATGAAGCTGCAGTAGCTGTAATCACCTTACCATGGGGGGCGCAATGCTCAAAAAGCGGAATCGGGTTTCTATGCCCCAAAGGCTCCCACCAGCATATCCGTATCCGTCGCCTGTCTCTATCAGCAAACACACTGATACGTTT
>JAHFBR010000039.1 GCA_023249955.1 bacterium | reverse complement strand
GCTGATCCTGGTGCTTGCCACTGCTGGTGCCTGGTATCGGGTTATGTGTGGCAAAAAGCGTTATCTTGCGTCTGAGCGTACGCATACGCTTATCCGTCACCTGATCACCCTTGCCGGTCTGATCATTTTCTTTTATCTATCCAACTATGACCTGATCATCATCCTGAATGCCATGGCTAACGGGTAAAACGCCCAAAAACACAAACTCTTGCAAACCCCTTTTCGCTTGAGCAAGACTAGCCTTGCATGACAATTTCAATAGTCATTTTGTAAGGAGTTTGAGCGATGAAGGTGCACACACCAAAAACAAGTTTTTTTCTTGCGGCAGTAATCTGCATGTTTGCCATGATGCAACCTGCGCATGCCGTGACTGGCAAATCATTTTTGATGCCGCGGCCAACCAACCAAGATGCTGTGTTGATGCATTCGCTGACGCACAATTTTGTTTCCAACACCGAGATCAAAAACCCTCTGGCACTATCCGCAACGGTGTTTTATGAACAGTCGACCAACGCCAAAGGCTTAGCGCGTTACTTTTTTCCAAATAATAAAACCGAACTGACAATTCGTACTGATGTGACAGCGGGACCTACCGACATTTGGGCGGGAGACTTGAACATCATTGGGAAAGACGATCCAGTAACACATGATCAGCTACCATTTTCGTCAAAAATTAAAATTAGACCGGAGCGAAAGCACTTTGGTTTTGTGTTGCAGGGATTGAAAAAATTTGAGCTGTTCAAGCGCTTCTTTTTACAAGTTGATGTTCCCTTTGTTCAAGTTGAACATAATGTTAATTTTACCGAATTTGATGTTGTGAACGCAGCACAAAATCATCAAGGGCTGCCATCTTTGTTGGGTGGAGCAACCGATGCGCGGCTGGATTTTCTTATTGTTACTAATGCAACAGAAGCATTTAACGGGCCCGCTTTGCATCATGCAAAAATTAAAGATGGAACACAAAAATTGGCTGGAATTGCAGATATTAATCTCAAAATAGGATATGAAGCTTTGCGCGGTGCATCAGGGTATTTGCAACTTTTTACAAATTTTATTATTCCAATGGGGTATGAGCCTAAGGCTGAATTTCTTTTTGAGCCACTGATTGGAAATGGCCGTCATTTTGGACTAGGGGTGGGTTTAGAGGGAGACATTCTTATTCGAAAAAAAGATAGATTTGACATCACATTATTTGGAATGTTGGATGTTAACTATCTTTTTGAGGATGGCGAATTGAGGACCTTTGATCTTAAATCTCGTGGCCCATGGAGCAGGTATATTTTGGTAACAGATCCTGATTTCTTGAATCTATCTCAGTTTTTTCCAGCTGCTGATTATTTAACATTACGAGCGAAAATTACACCGCGAGTAGTCTTTAATTTTATGACGCAGCTTGCTTGTAATTTTCATGCTTTTGACATAAATTTTGGCTATAACTTGTGGGCAAGAAGTAGTGAAAAAGTAGCGCTCAAAGGAGAGCCGAAGGAAGGGCTTAATATTGATGACAACGCTCTTTCAATAGCTATTCCTCATCTAGGGGGTGTTGCTGCATTTAATACCCCGCTTACCAAAGACGACATAAATTTGGATTCTGCCAAAAATCCAGAAGTGGTTAAGCATACTTTGTTTAGCGATGTGCGAATTCATGGATGCTTCCATGACAATCCCATGATGTATAGATTTGGTGCAAAATATACGTTGAGTCAAAGCAACAGATCTACGGATGAGTGGGGCTTGTTCATGAGTTGTAATATTCTTGTATAAGAGGTAGGTGGTATGAAGAACAGGTTTCAATATTTGAGCTTTCTACATATAACGATTCTGATGTTTTGTGCGTTAGATGTTGCATATGCCGCGAAATCTATGGCAAAAAAAGTTGCTATAAAGGGGATAGAGCAACAGCAGGTTGGACTTGGAGGTTATGCTCCAGGCGGAGGCGGGAGCCCTCAAGGGTCATCTCCGGCAGCAAGAGGACCGAGCGTGGAGGAGCAGCTTGCAGCGCAACAGCGTCGATACGAAGAATCGCAACGGCGGCTGCAGGAGCAGTTGCGACAATCAGAGGCAAGACAGCGAGCACTTCAACAACAGTTAGAAGGTCTGCAGCGGCAACTTGAAGCACAGCGGGGACAAGGGAACGTTCAAGAGATAGCTGACCAATTGGTTGTTGTTGGTAATCAGTTGCAGCAGGCAGCACAGGATGGCGCGGCGATTAATCAAGCAGCGCAGGGGGAGGCTGATCCTGATCAAAAGCCGACCATTGCATTGATTGTTGATGCCCTTGATGTGATGACTCAACTTTCGCTGAGGGGAGGGGTAACTTACCCAGGCGATCCCTACAACGAATTCAAAAAGAAAGTTAAGGCAACAGAAAAGCTTAAGGAACATGAATACGGTTGGCAACAACTTATTGAGTTTGGGGCAGATCAAGCAGCACCATGTCTTAGGGCGCTTCATGTGGTTAAAAAGTTGTTAGGAATAGAAAATTATGGAAGACTCATAAGCGCCTTTGAGACTCTTGGCACGTCAATTAGGGAAGAAAAACCGCTTGTTGAGCTTGTTGGAGAACTGAAAGCGGCTTTAATAGGTGCTGCGGTGCCGGCTAATCAGGGTGATGCAACTACTTTACCGCCTGATGACATCGACGATGTTTTAGAACGTTTTGTAGGGCAATATTTGGTAGAATCCCGAGGGTGGCCCGAGACTGAAGATGTTGGTCTTGAAGGGGGAGAGCTGACAGATATTTTTGCTGAGCAAGATTTGACTTTTGATGCTGTGTTATACGAATTGAATGTGCTACGTGTTGATCCAGATGTTATGCAATTTCGGAAGATAACTGCTCTTATGGCGTGGCTTCTGGAGCTTCGGTTTAAATTGGCGCAAAAGATGGTGAACGATATTGAACAATATGATCGGAAGGCCATTGAAGGACTTTTGCAAGGTTTAAATGTGCCTGGAGATGCGCCAAATAAGATTTGTAATCTTGCTAAGAGTGGTGCAAACGAAGTAAAAGATCAGGCTTACGAAGCAGCAGTGGTTTTGCGCTTGCTGCCTCACAACGCCCATCCTGCTGCTCCAGGGAAAGCTGCAAAAAAGGCTGCTGCACAGCAAATTGTGCCATTGGGCATTGATCTTGTTATGCAAAAAATTGATGCTGCTCTAGCTGATCATGATATAAAAAATAAAGCAGCGCATGTATTTTTTGAGGTTGTAGGAGAGGGGGGCGCAAATGACGTCGCAAGATGTGCGTTTTTGGTGAAAGTCCCAAGGACGCTGGTTGCCCTGAGCAAAGGCTTAGATGGACAAGATACACTTAGCCTTGATGCTGAGCAAAAAAAGAAATTTTTTCAGGCATTTGTTCCGTATGCTGAATTACTCGAGAGTGTGCAATCATCTGCAAATGAGTGCCTCAAAAAAGTTGATACTCTTTTCACTACAGATACTTATGTGAATAACGTCACAATGATTCTGCGTGCGCTGAGCACTTCAAATGTAGAAGTCTTGAAGCCATTCAAAAACGTCGGTTGGTATAATCGTATGGTTAAGTCTTTTGCATGGTATAAGCCGTGGCAGGGATGTATTGAACAAATGATCCTCTGTCTTGATAAAGATCAATGGAATATTAAAGGCTTTATGCAACTGTTTGTTGGACTCATTTTGCAGGCGCATCCTGAAGCCGGTTTGATAGAAAAAGATTTTGAATGGGTTATTGGTCAGGAGCATCCCGATTTGTCTCGGCTTTATCCTGCTTCAAGATGGGAGGTTGTGCCCGATGCCGGTGGTATGGGTGGACCGCCGCCACCACCGCCTCCTCCTGGTGGAGCACCACCACCACCACAAGCTGGGCCACCGCCACCCCCTCTTCTTGGTGGGCCGCCACCGCCTCCTGGAGTACCGGGTGGTGCGTCGGCGGGGATGATTCTTCCATCCTCAGCTCCAATCATTCAAGAGCTGTCTGAGTACAAAGATGCTTACCAACAACACCTTATAGACAATGCCGATTATTTTACCCTACTGTCAACCAAGTGCAACGCGTCGCGTTTTATACGTAATGTGTTTGCATTGGTAAACAAAAATTTTAATGATAAAACTAAGGAGTCAATTAGGACCATCTTGGTTGCCCTTGAGGCAGCTTTTGTGAATAGTAAAATTGACGAAATGGAAGGAATTTTGTCGTCCAAGGCTTATGAACAAGGTGGTATTTTTAGTGCAGTTATTGAATCCAAAGACCGACGAGTGTTAACGGCATTTGTGTTGCGTTATGTGAAACCACTCTTAGATGAATTTAAGGCATTAAGAGTAAAATTCAAGGCTGGAAAAGATGCAGAGTTTACACCTGTTCAAGTCACAGAAAAGCTTGATGAATTAGCGGGTGCACTTAACGATTGCGAGAGGAGATTGCAAGCCCTTGAAGTGGAGTTGAGTAAGCGGGCAGAAGAACGACGCGCGACATCGCGTGTCTTTAAGAAGGCAGCTCAAAAGGCTCCTCAAGCTGCATATCAGGTATCTCGTGAATTAACGGACGCATGTGTTACATTGCGCGAACGATTGATCGACGCAGGAAAGCCGAATAGTCTCAGAAATCTTGTGGGACGAGCGCTTGTTTCTCCAAAAAAACTCATCTACATGCAAATGTTTTTCCCGCCAGCTGGGATGATGCAATATCTGCAGCCAGATTACACGCTCCTGCTCGCGGCTGCGAAGAAAGCTGCAGCGAAGGTTCCAGTCGTAAAGGGAGCTGTTGCAAAAGCGCCAGGTGTTGTTGGTGGTGCAGTGAAAAAGGCTGTTGGTGGTCGCGGTGGGATTGCTCAATTAGTAATGAAAATTCAGCGTGGAGATGATTGGTCGGGGGTGCAGAATGTGCAACTGTTACGTGATTCCAAAAATGGCAATATTCTACATGCGCTTTGTACAGAGTTGCGCAATCCGGACAATGTTGTGCAGGGGATTCGTCAATTGTGTGCACAGCATCAAGATTTGCTGAACGCAAAAGATGGTGACAATGATACGCCATTGCACGTTGCTATTGAGCACGCTCAAGGCATTAATGTAATACAGGCATTGCTTGATTGTGGAGCGTCGTTGAACGAGATGGATAATGGAGGCTATACGCCATTCCTGCGGATCTTTGTTGCTCAAGGAGCACCTAAGTATGCTGCGATGGTGGAATGGGTTAAGGATGTTGTAGCGGCAATGATTACTAAAAAGGCCGATGTGATAGATCAGCAAGATAATCATGGCAATTCTGCTTTGCACCTGCTGGCGCAAAAAGCGGTGGAGGCTGGTGCTGGGATGGGACAACGTGGCTCATGTCTGCAGGTTATAACATTCCTGATAGGGAAAAAAGATCTCAAGGCGGTGATGAATGGAGATGGACGAACTCCGCATGCGCTTTATATGGCAACTCGTACTGTAGGTATGCCTCCAGATCAAGATCAAATAGCTAAGGCATTAGAGCCATAGATTCTCAGTAAGCAAAAAAGAAGGCTTTGTGCGACGGTAACGTTGCGCAGGGCCTTCTTTTTATTCACCCCTTTTCTTCTATCCAACTCTTCAAAATTATTGTATAACTCATGAATCTCACGCTGAGTCAAAAGATAATCTTAATTTTTTAAATATTCCTAAGGACGCCGATGCTGGAAATTCCATTATCTGGTATTAAACGCATAGAAGAGATCGCAAAAAGTAGTAACGAATTTGTTTCGCTTTCGCAGGGGGCGATCCGTGTTGGCGGCATTCCGCAGCAGATCAAAGATTACGTACAGACGTTGATGAAGTCTGACGTGACCGATTATTATGAAAGTTGCTGGGGCATCAAGCTGTTGCGCGAAAAACTTGCGGCCACGCTGAGTACGCAGTTCAAAACAGATATTGCGATGAACAGTGTGCTTCCAACGCACGGCTGTATTGGCGGGCTTTCACTGCTCTATCTTTCGCTGCTCAATTCTGGCGATGAGGTTATTGTTCCCGAGCCGGCATATCCAGCGTACGGCATTTTGACGCAAGCATCACGTAGTGTGCCGGTGTTTGTTTCTGTGCTGAAACCAAAGAGCGATGGCAGCCTTGGCTACGAATTTGATATCGAAAAAATTAAGGCGGCCACAACGCCAAAAACAAAAATTATTATCTTTTCCAATCCGTGGAACCCGCTGGGCATTATTGTTCCGCAGAGCACCATTCGCGAACTGCTGACCTGGTGCGAACAGCGCAAGATTGTTCTGATTGTGGACGAAGCGTATCGCGATTACGCCTTTACGCCGGACTATCAATCGGTCATGCCGATGGTCAGCCAAAGCGAGTGGTTGGTGTGCGCAAATACGTTCTCCAAAAATATGGCCATGAGCGGTTGGCGCATTGGGTATCTGGTGGTGCCGCAGCGTATTATTAAAGCGTTGGTGGGCATGCAGGATGCGTTGCTGAACTGCCTGAACAACACGGCACAGTTTGCGGCAATTTATGCGCTTGAGCATCCGGAGCTTACGCATCATTTTCATCAGATCGTCAGACAAAATCTTGATCTGGCTATGATGCAACTGCAACCATTGATTGATAATAAAATTGTCCAAACAACACGACCGGACGGTGGATTTTTTATCTTCTTGAAAACTGACCAACCTGATGCGACCGATCTGGGCATGAGCATTTTGAATAACGCAAAAGTTTCGTTAGTGCCGGGGTCATCATTTGGTCCATCCGGTGCGCCGTTTTTGCGCTTGTGTTTTGCGCGTGATTCTGAGGTTTTGCATGAAGGCATTTCGCGGTTAGTTAAATTTTTTATGTAACATGTTCGCACGTCTCGATACGTTTTGCTTCGTAAAACACTCGACGCGAACGGGGTTGTCCGTTTGTCCCGAGTGGCACTCCGTCAGGAGGGCTGTATCGAGGGATACAAACGTGTGAAAAATTGAAAGTCCCAGCCGATCGACCACCCCTTGTGTTTGATTTTTCTACATTTTGGATGGATATTGACCTTGATTTTTATGCATATGGCGTCTAGTATGAGCTTTGGAGTAGGTATTTTTCATGGGTAGTCGTTACTGCGGAGTGCTATGAAGAGAATCATTGATCACTTTCTGGTTGAGTGGAAGACAAGGGTTAATCGAAAGCCACTTTTGCTTCGAGGTGCTCGGCAGGTTGGCAAAACCCATGCCGCGCGGGCGCTTGGCGCAACATTTCCCGTTTTTGTTGAGTTTAATCTTGAAGATGATGATGCGGCACGAAGAATTGTTGAAAAAGATTTAGATCCCCATCGTATGCTTTTGCAGCTTTCCGAGTTGGTACAAGTCAAAATTACGCCAGGCTCGACGCTCCTTTTTTTCGATGAAATTCAGGCCGTGCCCAATGCTATAACAGCGTTGCGCTACTTTTATGAAAAGATTCCGGATCTGCATGTTATTGCAGCCGGTTCTCTGCTTGATTTTGCTATTGAACAGGTTGGTATTCCTGTCGGCCGCGTCTCTTCGCTCTACATGTATCCACTTTCGTTCTTAGAGTTTTTGGTTGCTGTCGGCAATGTCGGGTGGGCCAAAACCATTATTGAGCGCCAGCCGGGTGAGGCGATGAGTGACCCGTTGCACGAAAAGCTCGTGTCTCTGGTTGGTGAGTATGTGGCCATCGGTGGCATGCCTGAAGCCGTGAATGAATGGATACGAGAAAAAGCTTCGCGAGCGGCAAAAATTGTTCATGCTGATTTGTTATTTAACTACCGGCAAGATTTTGGCAAATACGCCAAAAGGCATCAGATCAAATATCTTTATCGGCTGTTTCAGAAGGCCGTTGAGCAGATAGGCAAAAAGTTTATTTTTAGCCGCGTTGGTGAATATCAAAAGAGAGAGCTTGAGCCTGCACTGGAGCTACTTGAAAAGGCTGGCATTGTCTATCCGGTAACACAAAGTGCTGGCCAAGGCATTCCCATTGGTGCGCAGGCAGATATGGATGATTTTAAAATTGTGCTATTAGACGTTGGCTTGAGTCAGGCGTTGTTACGACTTGATATAGCTCCCTGGTTTATCGATCCCATTGCCACGTTTATTAATAAGGGTGAAATTGTTGAGGCTTTTGTTGGACAAGAAATTTTGGCATATTCTGATCCAATTGCAAAAGAAGAGCTGTTTTATTGGCGCAGAAATAGTCGCGGCAGTTGTGCTGAAGTTGATTATTTGGTTCAGATCAAGGAAAACGTTGTGCCCATTGAGGTGAAGGCCGGAACAAGTGCACGTATCAGAAGTATGCATATGTTTTTGGATTCGCATCCCAATTCGAAGTATGGTATCAGATTTTCTGCTTACAACTATGCTATTGATCAACGAATTTATTCGTATCCACTTTATGCGGTTGCTAAGGTGTTTCTTGATGCCAATGAAAATATGCGGCTGGCATTGGAAAATTTGGTGAAACCTTAGGCTAATAGATTTGAAAGCACATCATGTATAAAAAACGAGAACATGTTCACTTTATGGGCATCGGCGGCATTGGCATGAGCGGCATTGCCGAGATTTTAAAACTGCGTGGCTACACTGTTTCTGGGTGTGACCTGGGCGTTGGCTCAAAGACATTGCAGCACCTTGAAAGCATTGGGTGCATAACCCATCAAGGGCACGATGTTGCTCACCTTCATGATGCCGATGTTTTGGTGTATTCGTCAGCGGTCAAAAGCGATGACGTCGAAGTCAAGGCAGCGCTTGAAAAAGGGATCCCGGTTATTCCGCGCGCGATCATGCTTGCAGAGTTGATGCGTACCAAATACAGCGTTGCTGTTTCGGGCGCGCATGGCAAAACAACGACGACATCACTGATTTCGCACATCATGATTGAGGCAGAACGTCAGCCAACCGTAATTGTGGGCGGCGTGCTGAAAAATATTGCCAACAATGCCAAGATTGGTGGCGGTGAGATTTTGATTGCCGAGGCTGATGAAAGCGACCGGTCACTGTTGTACCTGACCCCGACCATGGCGGTGGTGACCAATATCGATGCAGAGCATCTTGATACCTACAAAGATATCGACGACATCAAGGCCACGTTTAAAGACTTTTTAGCCCGCTTGCCGTTTTATGGCAAAGCATTTGTGTGCATCGATGACGAACATATTCGTTC
>JAHFBR010000038.1 GCA_023249955.1 bacterium | reverse complement strand
CTAAAATCTATTTACCCTGCAACGCCTTCCACTCCGCCTTGGTCATCTGGCGGATAGAGATTGGGTGTCCTGAAAGCGCTGTATAATCCTGTTTGAGTTTAAGCAGCTCCTGGTGGCGCATGATACAAACATATCGCTCTCTGGAGTACTGAATTTTTCTTTGCACGCCCGAGCGTTTTTCCGGCAACTGATCATGCTGAACAAGCACAGCATTCAAAAGGGCAAACGCATCAAGCGTTATGGTGTTATCTTCAGGATCCGTCAACGGAACATGATGTTGATCACCATTGCCCCACGGTGCCGCATCCCACGCCGTTACCATGCTCATTCTTTGATGCCACGAAAGATCCTGCATCAATTTTTCACCTGAAGCAACATCAACAAAAAGATCAAAAAGCGCGTCGCCACCACGCGTTACCGGTGCTCCCAAGAGATTATTCATCATCGTATTAACGGCCACAAGCGCAGGCGGTGTAAGTGCCGCCACAAAGGGAGCAGCTGGTGCAACAAAAGCGCTTAAAACCGCACCTCCAATGGTGATCAAAACGGGCAGAACCACTCTGCACGTTGGTAAAAAGCATCCAAAGCAACATGCATGACATTTGGTTTCTGCCGCAGCCGCATGAGCCTGATCATTCAGGCCACCAGGCGCTGGCTTGAGCTCTGCGACATTAAGTTTTGGTCCGCCCAACGGCACCGCTTCAAAAAGACCAGCCGCTTCAATCTCTACGGGCGTCGTAAGCACATTGGGAGCTACGTAGCCTTCGCCGTGCACATCCAAACGCGCAAGCGCCACAGCCAACGCAGCATCATCACCATGTGGAAGCGCTTCTTGCATTGCACCCAATGGCGCTGAAAGCATTACAAAAATTACCCCACAAAAAATATTTTTTTGAAAAAATTTCATAATCTTTCCCTAAAAAAAACGGGACCGGCAACGCCATGTCCCGTTTACCCTCGCCTGCTCTGATTTTTTATTTAGCCATTATGATGCGCAATGCGTTGTTGCTTGAGTGCCTGTTTGATGGTTAACACGCGCACAACATGATGCCCAGCAGCACCACGCGCAGGAGCAAGATCCAATGGCACGAGTGCTTTAACCAGTTCGGTAACCATAGGGCTGATGGTGCCATCAGGCATCATTAATCCACATGGTTGCAAAACGGCTTTTGCCGCCTCATGAGTAGCTTGTTCAACTGCTTGATTGTTGGCAAGCGCAATCAGGACAGCAAATGCCGCTGGATTTTGCTTACGAACGGTTTCGATCCAATCACGAATTTGCGTCCCAGCAGTCTGTTGAACCACCACAGTACCTACTGCCAAAAACAATGGTGCCGTGGCTCTACAGCAAGCCATAAACTTGGCGCAACCGGATTGCGCGTGATCATCACCAGCTGGTGGCTGCGCCTCCATAGCAAAGAGATTGTGTGAAAAAATATTGAGTGAAATAACAAATGCAAAGAATGTAACGATTGAACGAAGTTTCATGGCTTCCCCCCTCAGAAAAAAGAACCTTCAAATTACCAATCAGGTTTTAAGATACAGGATTGCTGATGATGGGGGATAGGGATAGCAAGAAAAGTGAGGTTTGTTGTGTAGAGTACGATGTCTTTTGAATTGGTGCTTGTTGAGCGTTCGTATCCTTCGAGACGCCCTGACGGGCTCCTCAGGACGAACGGCAATGAGACCCGTTCGTGGTGAGGAGCACACCTCGTGTGCGTCTCGAACCATACGAACTCAAACTTCTTACGCCAAGCTCAACAGCTCAACATCAAAAATCAGTGTAGAATTTGGCTTGATAATCGCACCCGCACCGCGCGAACCGTAGCCAAGATCAGCAGGAATGGTCAGACGACATTTTTCGCCCACACTCATGGCCATCACGCCTTCATCCCAGCCTTTGATCACTTGACCAACACCGACGATAAAAGTAAACGCTTGGCCGCGATCAACACTGCTGTCAAACTTTGTTCCAAGCTTGCCGTTGTCGTCCAACCAGCCGGTGTAGTGCACCGTCACTTTTTGACCCTTGGTTGGTTTTTTGGCATCTGCTGGAGCTGCCTTAAGAACTTCGCGTTTCAAACCTGATGGTGATGTTACGATATTCATCTCTTTTTTTTCCTCTGTTGAAGATGCTTTTGTTGTTGCCACTTGTTGTTTTACTTCATCACTCTTTTGATGTGTTGCGCATGCTGAAAGCAAGCAACCCAACGACAATACTGCGGCTTTGCCCGCACACGATACCATGCTTTTTTTCATGATTCTCTCCTGTATGGTATTGCACTGTTTTTTTTCTCTGCACTACCATACAGGAAACAATAAAAAATGAGAAGCCCCCGAAGGGGCAAAAACTACCCTACAAAAGCACGTACGGCCCAGAAAGCAAGATCTTTGATCCCAAATGGCGCAGCAATATACCACCAGCCAAAATAATTCCCTACCGCATTTAACGAAAGAAGTACGCCACCAACCACCAAAGAGTATTTTAAAATGTGCATGCCACATGAACGGCCCTCGACGGCGGACTCAGGAAGCACCTTGAGCGTTGCATCCAACGTGGTGTTAACATAACTCACCAGGCTCAGCGCCTCGGTCAGTACCTGAATGACTGCTTGTGCTCCAATGGCACGACGTGAGCTTTGCAACCTGTCAAGTCTTGCCATTGCTTTATCAAATGCCTGTAGCTTATTTTGCGCTTCTGTATCTTGAAACAGTGGGTCTTCCGCAACCATGCCACGCAGTTGTGTCAAACTCCCGGCCAAAGCCTGGAGTTTATCCTTCGGCAATCCCATGTCTGTTGATTTTTTGCCCGCTGGTTGTTCTTTTTGTTGGAGCGCCTCTATAACCCCGCGCAGCTCTGCTTCCAAACCTTTGCAAGCACCAAAAATATCTACTGGCTCGCCACCATCTTCAAGCTCATGATCGTGAGAATCTGCAGCAGCGGCACTCCCTGAATCTTCCATGGCGTGCACCGAAACGATCAAGCTTAGCCCCATCAAAATGCATAGTAACTTTTTCATACCCTCTCCCCCCTCAAAAAAATAAACTATCCCCAAAAACTGATCCCATCGATGATTAAGTTTAAATGATACGTATGCGCAAATGCAACGCTTGGACAAAAAGCAAAAGAGGCGAATGAGTCATCCGCCTCTTCCCGAAATTAATACTTCTTTACGGCTTATCAATAAGCAGCTGAACCAGCTGAAAAAAATTACCGTCAGGATCGGTAAAAAATGCCATTTTAACGTGACCTGGAACGACTAAAATATCGCCAACAAATGTCACACCTTTGGCTTCAAGATCGGCCTTGGTTTTAATCAAATCATCAACTGACATGGTCATCACGGCATTCTTGCCGGCTTGTACTGGGCTGTCTTTGGTGCACTTGCCAACGCCCAAAATGGCGCCGCCGTGGCTTCCCGTCAACTCCATCCACTCGTACTCTTCAGTCATGCTGGAAACTTTAAGCCCAAGCACATCCACAAAAAACTTTTTTGAGCGCGCAAAATCGCTTGTTGAAATCCAGGCCAAATCCATACTTTTTATTGCCATAAAAGCTCCTGTAATAAAGAAACTGTTTTGAAACGCTCTATCCTAGCATGATTTGCACATTTTGGCGCCTGATGCCTACTTTGGCTTAAAATTACATATTTTATTCATAAATTATTGCAATTTGACATTTTAGTGATGCGTGCTAATCTGGAGAGATAACATTCGTTAAATAAGTTTTTATTTCTGGGGGTTATCATGAATTTTCGTTTCATAACACTTTTCACACTCGTAACACTGGCATGCTCGGCATCAGTTGCCCTGAATGCAATGAAAAAAGAAGTCATCGATCTGCCTGGCGTACGTATTATTGATGAAACCGCCATGGAACTTGTTGACGCTGAAGAAGCTGTTCCCGCAAAAGAGTCTAAAAAACGCACTCGCGGTCGCGGCATATCGGTCGACCCCAATGATCCTGATGAGCCAACAGAGTGGGAAGCATTTACAGCAAAACACCGTGATACCAAACAATTTGACGAACGCTGGTACATTAAGCAAGCACGCCGAAAACAGAAACGATTACTCAAGCAAGCTCTTGCAGAAATTGAACAACCGCAAGAAGAAATAATCAAAACATATGCTGTTTTCCTGATGATTACGTGTACTGCATGCGGCAAAGATCATGAACTTCCAAAAGATATTTCTGATGCAGAAATCATACAGCTCGCACAACAACAAGATACCTGGACGTGTCGCGATAACAGCTGGGATCAAAAACAAACACGTTGCTTGAAGAAAAGAAAATAAATCACAATAACCCAACCAAATAAAGAAGGGCCCCGAACAAAATCGGGGCCCTTCTTTTATTTCAGCTTCTAGTAATTTTGTGTTCATATGGTTCGAGATGCACACTGCGTGTGCTCCTCACCATGAACGGATTTGATTACCGTTCGTCCTGAGGAGCCCACTAGGGCGTCTCGAAGGATGCGAACGCTACTTATGCTGCAGCATTACCATATTTTTTGCGCTGATACTCAGTTGTTTGACGATCTTTTTCAATCGTTGCCTTTTTGTCAGCAACAACTTTTTCAAAGATATCCTTGGTAACAACATTTTGACCAGAACGGTATGCACGCAGACGAACTTCGGCAACCATTTGATCGATATCACGACCAGAGAAGCCTTCGATGTTTCGAGCAACACTATTCATGTATGCATCGTTAACATCGGCAGCAACAGCAAGATTTACGGTAACCGTCTCGCCATCACGTTCGAACTGGCGGCTATCATTCAGAATATATTTTTCGATCTTCTTCTTCAGAATGCCAATACGTTCATCAATACCAGGCAACAAGAATGGAAGCTTTTTGTGAATACGGCTTCTAACCGCAGCATCAAGCTCATTTTCATAGTTGGTTGCCAGAATGATCATGTACTTATCGGAGCTTGCACCAGTGCGTGACAAGAACGCATTGACCAGTTCAACACCCTCTTTGGAAAGTGTTGCACGGTCACGGAAACATGCGTCAGCTTCGTCGATAAAGATAATCAGACCTTTATCAACTGTTTGACCCCAATCAAATAGTTTATGCAACTCAAAAATTGCTTCACCATCTTTGAACTGGCTGAAATCAGCACCAGACAAAATAGCGTAATCCATGCCAGAATAGCGTGCCAACTTTTTAGCAAACTCGGTTTTACCGGTTCCAGGAGGACCGTAGAAAAGTGCGTTTTGATAGGTCAAGCCAAGCGAATTAGTCTCTTTGGCATCATCGGCCAATAAGAGTGCTTTGGTTTGCATATCAGGAGAAAGAACAATCTCTTCAAGTTTATTATCAACAAACTCTTCGCGACCAAGCAATGCATTCCATTGTTGTCTGATGCTTTGCGCAATGCTGCCACGTGATGTTTCGCGCACCAATGATGGTTTGCCGATTTGTGCTTTGGCATATTCATAACCAAATTTAGAAAGATAGTACATGCCCGCAGCACCCAAGGTGATGCCTGTGGCCGCTGCAATAGTTTTAAGCAAATTTTCAGGTTTCATGGCCTCTTTCATAGAGGTTTCGATAGCAGCTTTCCACTTCACCGCGTCGGCTTCACCTTGTGCCTTAATTTTTTGTTTATCCGTTTCCAGATTAAAGCGGTTCATACCTGCCTGAAACATAGTATTTACAACCGTGTGACCAAAATCATAACCCTGTTGGTCTGCCGCTGCCCGTTGCAATCTGTTGGAAGCATCGCGCAATTGACCTTCCAGATCGCGCATTGTTTCATCTGCAGCCAACTGCGCACGGCCCGCACGGATATCACCAATCACTTGGTTTAACCGAGCATAATCTGCACGCGCAACTTCCAGCGCACCCAAATTTTCTGCACGCTCTCTTTCCATGCGTTCAACATTCCTTGCAACCTCTGCTGCAGCATCCCGCATGGCAAAAAGATGTGTGCTTGTGGTCATACTTGCCAGCAGCAAACCTGCCATCATCATGTAACGTTTATACGTGCTGTTTATCATAAAAAACTCCTCAACTAAGTACGGCATTATTTTCTTTTATCTTTATGTTCTTACGCGCGCTTTTACAAAGTTAAACATCCATTTTCCCAATTCAATAGCAGGCGGAATCATAAGCACTCTTTCGACAAGAAATGAACCTCTGCTATACATTGCATTTTTATGTCGCAGCCAGGTAAAAAAAGATCCCTCGCATGCCTTATGAACAAACTGCTTAAGTACCTCATCAGCATCAATCTCTTCCTGCGAGCCTTTACGCGCAATCACGATGTCATTCATAACAGTCATAAACTCCTGATCATGCAATTGGATATATTTTTTTAAGCTCTCTTCATACAGCCCATACAATCGATCGATGCAGTAGTACCACATAAAAAGACGTTTCGACAGAGCAAACATACGATGATCGGTTACCGTTTGCAAAGCACCCAAAAACTTATGGTACGCATGATCGGGAGGGTAGCAACCTTGTGTCAAACTTAATGCTATAGGTCGCAGGGTTGCTAAATTTCCTTCAACAAGTGACATGCCAAGCACATGACGCGCAACATCAACCATGATTTGAACAGGGTGTAGAGTGCACGAAAAATTTTCTCGATGAGCCGCGGCACCAGCACCACCTTCTTCCAATCTGCGCTCTGCACGATTAACCACAACAAGATATTTTATCCAGTTAAGCAAAATGGTGTTTGCACCTTGATTAGGAGCAATAGAGTCTTCGATCTCATCAATCAGCCAACGCATGACCATAAAAAGACCCATGGAGCGGAACAACGATGCACTAAATTTCTTTTTAATACAAAATTCTTGCAAGAATGCATCGATCACTTGCTGCTGTGGTTTTTCTTCTTCATCCAACAACAATGATGCTTTATACACATCAATAACAACTTGTTTACGCTGATCAAAACTTGAAAGCAAAGATTTGACAACGTAATCTTTGAACTGCTCAAAAAACTTTTTTTCTACCAGGAGTTGCGCTAAAAAGAAGGCTACACGCGCAGCATCATAACCATTAACGGCAGCTTTTATCTCAGCATCTATTATTACATCGTGCCTTGCCCAACCATCATGATGTTGATAGACACGAACGCCGGTATCATGATCTTTGGCCGTATAGACAGGAAACTCAACTCCTTTGTGAAGCACACGTTCAGTGAGCGTGTAATCTGCTGGATCTTTTGGATAATCCAACGTCAAAACTTTGGCCCATGACCGCACCTGATCATCCACCGGTTGATCAGCGTTTCCCCACTGCTCCCAAGCATCCCACTGGTCATAAAGCCCATTGACTTCTTCATCAAAACCTTGTGCTGCTCGTTCAGCACCACCCACCACATCAACATTTGCAACGCCACGCAAGGCCTCTGCAACGGTCATATTTTGCAAGTGTGGTTGAGCAGATACAATCTGGCCTGCTTGACGCAATAATCCTGCACCATGCCCAGCAACTGCAGCTCCAGCACCCGGTGCCCCCTGAGCAATCATCTCGCCCATGCCCGCCAAAAATTGTTGCGGATCTACACCGGCAGGAACAATGCCTTGTACAAGTTCGGGATCCACATTTGCAACAGCATCACGCATGACCTCATGCAGCGGTGCTGCATCGGCAGGACGAGCTGCAACTTGTGCTTCAATGGCATTCATCAAGCGTGCCAAGCCGCCGAGTGTCATGTTTTGTGCTGGTTCCCACGCGGCAACGTTACGCAATAAATCTTGCGCCTCTTGTATCCCACCACGGAGTGTCACGCCATCTGGATGACGCGCTTCCAAAGCTGCTACACGATCCTGCAAAACTTGTACCACGTCATCGGGCTGCATGTCGCCTATTTCAGGATGTTCTTCCATGTAACGATCAACGGCATCAAGCACCGTATCAGCTGGTCCAGCAAGATCAATGCCTTGACCTTGTAAATCTTGCACAATATTGTCGACCACATTGGCAGCAATGTGATGAGCCTGCCCAACGTTAACGTCGACGGGAAGATTCCCCGCCACTGCATGCACTCCGCCCAATGCTTGCTGCACGTCTTGGAGATCCTGAGGCTGAACAAGAACTTCATCAAGCATTTCACCGACTTCTTCTGCAGCGTTTGAACGCTCTCGGACAGCATCGTGTCCTCGCATAGCGCATGCAGAACCTGATGCAAGCGCAACAAAAACGACTGCCGCAAAATATCGATGTAGCCACTGTTTTATAATCATATGTTCTCCATATGCTGCTGATATAGGCACATTTTGACAAGTTCGTACAGAATAGCACGCTTGAGAAGCGTGTCAATAGAAAGCGATTGCGACGTTAAACACGCAAGAAACTATCGCATCGTTAAAAATTTATTTGAAAAAAATAATGCGCAAAGAATTTTTGCAAAACAAAAAAGCCATTCAACTTTTACATTGAATGGCTTTAAAACTTTAAGGACGGGTCCTCCTTCGCTCTTGCGAGCTTCGGCGGGATCCTCCGACGCTCTGATATCATCAGAGCTATGGCGGACAGGCAGCTTTTGCCTTTATTTTCGTGGCTGGTTTACCCAGCCGTAGCCTTGGCGAAGGCTGGTGGAGGCAAGCGGATTCGAACCGCTGACCTTCTGCGTGCAAGGCAGACGCTCTACCAACTGAGCTATGCCCCCGAAAATTTCAATCTCGTCTCTTCTGCGTCCCTTCGACTCACTTCGTTCCCTCAGGACTAAAGGCCGGCAGACTGCTCTACCAACTCCGCTCATCCTGAGCCCCGTCGAAGGATGCCCCCGAAAATTTCATATGCACATATATAACATATGTTACGCGTTGTGTAAACGAAGATCGAAGGCTGGCCGTGCAGGTCCGCCGTCGCTCTAACGAGCTATGGCGGGACAGCCTTCGCTATTAAGCTGGTTTACCCAGCCGTAGCTCCGTAGGAGCGAAGGCTGGTGGGCCTAAGTCGACTCGAACGACTGACCTCCCCGTTATCAGCGGGGTGCTCTAACCAACTGAGCTATAGGCCCCAACGCTTTATAAAACTAAAAGCTGCTTGTCCGCCGTAGCCACGTAGGGCGTAGGCTGGATAGGCCCTTCATGTTTTAACCAGATGTAGATAGAACCTGAGAGATGAGGAATCTTATGTTTTGTATACACCTAAATGGCTGCTCATGCATCACACCGAAATGTGTGCTGAGCGGATTTTACTCCCTCGAAAGGAGGTGATCCAGCCGCACGTTCTCGTACAG
>JAHFBR010000037.1 GCA_023249955.1 bacterium | reverse complement strand
ATTCAGAGCCGGATGTTAATGCATAATCCAGGCAGGAGGAGTGGGCGAGCGCTCGGGCAAATGCCGTTTTGCCTGTGCCGGGCGGTCCGTACAAAAGAATGTTAGGAAGGTTTTCGTTGTGTTCCTTGGCCGATTTGACCCGCAGCGCAAGATCAAAAAGTTGCTTTTTTAATGGGGGCGCAAAGATTAAATCATTCAGATCGACAATTTGTTCAGGGCCATCCCAGCCGAACCAGCCGCCTTGCGAAGTTTCAGTGATAACACCTGGTCGTGTAAAATAGTTCACCAATTTGGGAATGCCATGCTTGGCAAGATAGATTGCTGCGGCAACGGCGCCTACGGCAAGCACAAGTTTAAGGATGAACTTGGGGTCCTGGATCATGCTGCTGATTTTATCCCACCGCGTCTTTTCAGCTTCAACTGATGCCTGGACACGAGCCTTTTCTTCTTCTCTGTAAATGCCGCGTTGAAGCTTTTCACGTATTTTGGCCTGCTCGATTTGGATCTTGCTTTCTACGGCAAGATCATTATGACTTCTTGCTGTTTCTGCTCCCCGTTCAATTTGTTCTGCAAGGGCCGCACTGAGTCGATCATATTCGTGCTCCAGGCGTGTAGCAGCCGTCTGTGCTTGTTGCCTGACGCCGTCAATCGCCTCTGCTGCTTCGTTGGCGATCTCCTGCGCCTCTGTGGCTGTCTCAAAGGCTCTGATGGCAGTTCCGTTGGAACTGTGGGCCAAGGCTATAGCCTCATTTGCCCGTGCAACACTATCATCTACCCCATCCGTGATTTCAGTTACCCGCTCGTGAATATGCCTTAAGGTCCGATCAACAGCTTGTTGAATTTCTGATTGATCGCTATGTTTTTTCTGTGGATGGACCGGCACTGCGTAGAGAATGCTCAAAATACTGACCAACAAGAACAATCGTTTATGGATTAATATCATAGAATGCGCCTCTACTGTTTGATACGTTGTCGCCCATTGTGCTCGCAAGATTTGCTTTTTATTGGAGTGGAATGTAACAAGGGAGCACATGTTTGTAAACCAACAAACTATTAATTTGCTGCAACAAAGCAAGCAAATTACAATTTGATATTAAGGCTCGAGGGAGGATTCGGGTTCCATGACCGTAGTTTTTTGGCAAAGACGGGAGGGGGCGCAAATTTTGCTGGTTATGGTACACTAACGGCTATACGTTTTTGGCTTTTATTTTTACAAGGAAGTGCCATGGAGCAGAATTCACCAAAAAATCCGTTTCAAGAGTCGCTCAATTTGCCCAAGACCGAGTTTTCAATTCGGGCAAATGCTGCGCAAAAGGAACCAGAGCTTTTGCAGCGCTGGGAGGCTGAAAAACTGGCGCAACAGGTGACGATTAAAAATAAAGGCAGCAAAAAGTATATTTTGCACGATGGCCCCCCATACGCAAACGGCAATCTGCACATCGGTCACGCGCTGACCTACATTCTTAAAGATTTTGTCTGCAAGGCCAAGCGTATGGCCGGCTTTCACGCTCCGCTGGTGCCCGGTTGGGATTGCCACGGGCTGCCCATCGAACTTAAAGTAACAACTGAGCGTGGGCTGGAAAAAGATCGCTCCAAGGTCGATCGCATCGAGTTCAAAAAGTACTGTCGTGAATTTGCACAGCACTGGATTGAGGTTCAAAAGCAGGAGCTGAAAGAGCTGGGCAAGCTGGCCGATTACGAGCACGCGTACAAAACCATGGACCCACACTACGAGGCCGACATTTTGCGCGCTTTTGCAATCTTTGTTGAAAAGGGGCACATCGAGCGCAAGCTCAAAACCGTGCCGTGGTGTGGATCATGCCAGACCGTTTTGGCGACCGCAGAGATTGAGTATAAAGACCGCAAAGATCCGTCGATCTACGTTCTGTTTCCGCTGCTTGACCGCTTTGCGCATGTCATCTTTCCGTTTGTATTTGAAAAGAATCCTGATTTAAAAATTAGTTTGGCCGTGTGGACCACCACGCCGTGGACGTTGCCGCTTAATCGTGCCGTGGTGCTCAATCCATCGGCCGTGTACGTTGTACTGCAAAGCAAGGAGCCCAATCAGGCGTTTATCGTGGCCAAAGATCTGGCCGATAAAGTGTGCAAAGAGCTGGGCATCGAACGTGTTGAGCTTGCCGAATGTGACGCGATTGTGTTTCAAGGCAAAAAAGTAGCACATCCCTTTATTGACGGCCAAGAGACCCCAATCTTTTTGGATGAGATGGTACAGATTGGCGAGGGTACCGCGTGTTTGCACTCAGCACCTGGCTGCGGACCTGAAGATTATCTGTTCGGCGTCAAAAACAATTTAGAAATTTATTCACCGCTTTCAAGCGATGGCCGCTACACCAAAGGCATCAAGCCGACATCATTTGAGGGTGTTGCAATTACTGAAGCGCTCAAGCCGGTTTTTGATTTGTTGAATGAAAAAAAGACGCTGCTGCACAAAACAAGTATTACGCACTCATATCCGCACTGCTGGCGTTGCCGCAACGGGTTGATGTTCCGTGCAACAAACCAGTGGTTCTGCGATCTGTCAAAAAACAACTTGGTCCCCAACACGCTTGCGGCGATTGAAAAAATGACCTTTGTTCCCGATCGTGGCCAAGCGCGGCTTCACTCATTTATTGCCAGTCGCACCGAGTGGTGCGTTTCGCGCCAACGTCAGTGGGGGACGCCGATCACCGCATTGATGTGCCAATCGTGCAATCGGGCGTTTTTGAGCGCTCAGTTTATTCGCGCCGTTGCCGATCACGTGGCAAAAGAGGGCATTGAGTTTTGGGATCGCATGTCGGTGCCACAGTTGATCAAAGAGAACATTTTATCAAGCCACTTTGCGTGTGACCGCTGTGGTAACAAAGATCACGAAAAGTTTGAATTGGAACGCGATATCTTGGACGTTTGGTTTGACTCGGGCGCCAGCAGTTTTGCTGTTTTGGAGCGCGATAAGGCCAATCTTGGCGTTCCGGCCGATCTGTATTTTGAGGGTTCAGATCAGCACCGCGGTTGGTTTCAAAGCTCCGTTTTGTGTGGCATGGTGCTGCACGGCCATCCACCAATGAAAGCCATAGCCACACATGGTTTTGTGGTTGATGAAAACAAGCGCAAGATGTCCAAATCAGTGGGCAACGTGGTGGCGCCGCAAGATATTATAAAAAAATACAGCCGCGATATTTTACGTCTGTGGGTGGCGAGTGCCGACTTTCAAGATGACCTGGTCATTTCTGAAAAGTTATTGCAAAACGTTACCGAGATGTATCGCAAAATTCGCAACACCTGCCGTTTCTTGATCGCAAATTTGTATGATTTTGATATCACCAAGGACGCGGTAGAAGTCGATGAGATGTGGGCGCTGGATCAATACGCGCTGGCTCGTTTGTATGAACTGGATGTTAAAGTGCGTGCATCATACGATCAATTTTCATTTTCCGGTGTGATTAACGCGATTAACACCTACTGCACCAATGATCTGAGTGCTGTGTATCTGGATATTTTAAAAGATCGCTTGTATGTCGAAAAGCCTGATGGCTTGGCGCGCCGTTCGGCGCAAACCGCCATGTATCACACGCTTGATGTGATCACACGGCTCATGGCGCCGGTGTTGTCATTTTTGGCAGAAGAGACATCCGACTTTTATCAAATGGGCAAGCAGGAGTCCATTCATCTGCAAGATTTTTCCGCAGTTCTGAATGTGTGGGATCATCTGGCGCATCGCTTGGATGCTGACCGGGTGCATTTGTACAGCGCCATGCATGATACCTTTGCTGTATCATTTGCAGTGCACAAGCAAGGTGAGTGGAATGTGCTTGAAATGGTGCGTGCTGCGGTGCTGAAAGCGATTGAAACCAAGCGCGAACAGAATGTGGTTAAGCATTCGTACGAGGCAGCCGTAACGATCTTTATTGACCCTGCGCGCAAAGAGGCTGAAACGCTCAAGCTGTTTATTGATGAGCTTCAGCACAAGGGCGAAGACGTCACGCGTTTCTTTAAAGATTGGTTTGTGGTTTCCGGCGTGGTGTTTGCACAACAGGCCGAAGGCATCGAAGCCTCAGTGTTGCCATGGCTCCACGTTGCTGTTGAACATGCTCAGGGTGTAAAGTGTCCACGCTGCTGGCGTTGGGACACCAGCGGGCATCCGCAGCATCTGTGTACCCGTTGCAAAAATGTTGTTGAGTAAAATAAAAAGAGCCCCGGAAAATCTCCGGGGCTCTTTTTGGTTTTGTTATTGACCGAGTGTGACGACCTGATAAATCGCAGTTTGCATGATTGAGGTGCTCAGTGATACGCCGGTGACTTGCAAAAAGTCTGCGCCGAAGTATTTCTTTAAGCTAGAGGCAGTTGCTGTTTTTGTGGTCAGTCCTGAATAATAGTTCAGCAACCGCTTGTCAAAATAGTATCGTTGGCTCTGGAAGCCTGTGTTATCAAGCATTTTACGAAAAACATTTTGTGCCTGATATACGGTCAGGTACGTGGTGGTAAGATCAACGCTCAAAGAGGGGTCTCCTTGGCGGGGGTCTACTATCCCAAGCAGTGGGGTGCTGACAAAAAGAGCGGCAACAAGTGCGAGGCCGCGTATTAAAATTGTGCGATTCATATCGGTTCCCATGGTTATGGATTTTAAAGCTCTTTACTACAATTATATTCTATTTTTTAGTTAGCAGCCTTACGGCGGTCCTTGCTGTGAACCCCTTGAACTGGTACTTCTTGTGCCTTGACAGGTGCTTCTTTGCGAACTGCCTGAGCGTCCTGGAGATACTGTTCAGTGACGTACTCCTGGGTCTTTCTCAAGATACGATTAACGTCCTTTTCGCTTACCACCGGGATGCTGGCGATGGCCTCTTCCCCTTCCAAGATCACTTTGCGGTTCAGCGCAGGGTACACAAACTCCTGCTTGATCTCTTTCCAGATGGCTTTTGTCTCTTCTGGGGAGTATTTTGCGCCGAGCATACGCATGATCTCTTCTTTGATGCGGTTTTTAGCAAGTTTTTTTGTTAGTGCGCCGCTGGTGGTAATTCTTGCCTCAAAGTGACGTTGATACCAAGGTTTAACCTTTTCTTTCCACAGTTTTTCCAGTTTTTCTACTGCACTGCGCCCAACGCGGTCTTCCCCATTAATGGTTCTGGCGTGCTTGGTAAGTTCAAGCAGGGTGGTTGCAAGATCTTCGTCTTGCATCTCGTTGGAGTGTGGCAACTGGTATTTATCAATGACAGACGTCATGTACTCTTTGAAGTGATTAAGTGCCTCATCAAGCGTCAGCGTTCCCTTTGTTGCTTCTGTTGTAGTTTTGGCTTGAGAAAGATGAAACCACGTCAGTGATGCACCGTAGACAACAGCAAAACAGATCAAACCCACCCGCATCCATTTACGACGATTTTGGTACGCGCGTTTTTTGGAATATCCTTTTTTCTTCATGATACGTTCCCCCCACACAAAAAAATTAGATTTTAATGATGCGTGCAAGCGTTAAAACGCCTGCAACCAGAGAAGCAACAAACAGAATTTTTAAGACCATGACCTTGATAAAAGCCTTGTGTTCTGGCTTCATTTCCCAACCCCTTTTTTATATCCCCAAAGTATCGATATCACTTTAGCTAAAAGGGGGCGAGCGAGTCAATGGTTTGCACTTGTTGCACGGGGTTATGGAATGGCGTTGGCTTCTTTGATAAGTCGATTAGCTTCATTTATCTGATTCATGAGACTTTTCGGCTTTTTGCCTTTGGGCAACTTTGCCAGGAGGTTTGTAAGCTGCGTTTTGCGCGCGGTAAAAGCATCAATAGCTAGTTGCTTCCCAGCTCCCCAAGGTGCTGCGGCTCCGGGCAGTGCGCGATGTACCACGCCCTGTTGTGTTTCCAGCGCTGTCTTTTGTGGGCCATAAGTTGCAGCGGCTGGTGTTTCAGCTAGCATCTTAGCAGCTCGTTGATCAATCTTTGCATCGTTACTGAATTTCTTCATTACTTCTGTCTTTAAAAGATTTAGGGATGCTGTTTGTGCTCCTGTGTGGTCAGTGTCAGCAGCATCAAAGCCTTCACGCTCAGTTAGAGTTGCAGCGTGCAGGGCAAGCGGCCAGAGTTGCGCGAGCGCTGAATTTAGGCGGCTTTCTGCCTGCTGGAACTGACCTTTGTTTGCTTTGTCGAAGTTGGCAAATTCGTTACCCTTAAATTCGGTTCGTGGATCGGTGATTTGCTCTAAAGCTTTAGAAATTTCACTGAATTGATTTCTTTCCAAAAGATCTTTGGCGATCTCTTCGGGGCTGCCGGTGAGCCCACTCATTGCCTTTTGAACAGTTTCAGCGGCCTTTTGAGCGTTGCTGACAGCACGTGTGTAAGCAGTCTCCTGCTCTTTGCGTGTTTCACCAAGCGTGGTGCCACCACCGCCTTTGTCCTTTTTCTTGTCATCAGTTTTTAACTTTTTATCATCTTCAAATCCAAAATCATCATCGTCAAAACCAAAGTCATGTTTTTTGCTGGGCGAGACCGACGAACTGGACGAACTTGGTGTTCGACCACCCCAGGAGCTTGGTCCCCAGCCGCCGCCGTAACCCCCGTAGCCGCCCTTGCCTGGCGCTTGGCCGCCACTGCCGCGATAACCACCATCGCTGCTGCGTGATGATGACCCACTGCGTCCGCGTTGTTCTTGTGCACGTTTAAGGCGCTGGGCAGCGTCTTTTTCTAGGCGTTCACGCGTTTGTTTTTTGGTGGTGATGGCCTCCTGAGCCTCTTTGGACCCGGTAAATTTTGCCAAGCCTTCGGCAATGCCGATGAGCTCATCAAAGGTTTGCAAGATGGACTGTTCTCTGCGTTCTTGCGGCGTTTTTGCCGTGCGTCGCGGGCGCTTTTTGAAGATTGATGCTGGACCTGCCGGTTTTGTAGCGGCTTTTTTACCCTTCGCTGATTCAAAAGGTGCCTCATCGCGAGCATATCGCGCGGCGCATGAAACGGTTACTGACAACACGATAATGATGGTGGTGAGTTGATTACGGAGCAACATTGAACGGCTCCTGGTTAAAAAGATCTGAAATATTGAACGGTTTGGTTGGTGCTTTTTTTACAGTACTTTTTGCTGGCTTGGTTGGTTTTGATTTTTTGGTCACGGGTGCCGGAGGCTTAGGTTGTTGCCCATCCGATTCCGCTGCAAGCTTGCGCAGCACATCCTCGCTGCTTTCCTCTTCTTCCTGAGCAGCACTGATAACCAGCTTTTTATCAAGATTTTTTATTTTTGCTGACGCATCCAAAATCATTTGGCGCAGTTTTTTCATGTCAGCAGCCAGTGTTTTATTGCTTTCAGGCGGCGACAAAAACAGGCGCATGTAAAACTTTTTGCTTTCAATTTGATCGTGCGCCACGGCGATGTGATCAATGATGCTGCTGGCGTAGGTCAAAAACTCTTCTTTGAATGTCGGCGAAAAATGTCCTGCACTGATCACCTTTTTTTCAATGGACCGCAGTGCATCAACAAATTCATTCATGATGATGCGGTACGCGTTGATGGATTCTGGCATTGGTTCAACCGTCTTCTGCTTACCCTTGGTGGTGGTTTGTGTTGATGGATCTAAAAACAGCGACGCTGGATCTTTTTTGGTTGACTCTTTGCGTTCAATGGTTGTTGTTCCATCAGCCGCAATTGTTTTTCCAGCCTCTGTCGGAGCGCCTGTCGGTGCCGGAGTTGCTCCTGCCGGAGCCTTGGTTTTTTCTTCCTCTTCGATTTGAGAAAGTGCGTCCTCAAGCTCCTCAAGGAACTTATCAAAATCAAATCCTTTAAAAAGATCCTCTTGCGGCGCTATAGTAAGCACCGTTGTAACCAATGTTGCTAGTCCGGATGCACACATCAGTGTGACAAATGCGATCAGCCGCATGCGACGCTTGCTCATTCTTATTCCTAGCCACGATATTACAGGGTACAAAGTATGTTACGATTTTCTACTCATGATGTTGAATTATGACCCCAACAAAAGTCAATGGTTTTTTATTGCTTGAACTTGTTGTGGCGTTGTTCATATTTACCGTTAGTGTTGGAGTCTTGGCGCGTATGCTGATGGATGTGGTGGCAACGCAGCAAACCGTCGAGCGTCATCTTGCTGCCGTCAATGCCATGCGTGATGCGGCAGAAGATACACGCCTGACGCGACAACGAACACACGGTGGATATCGGGTGCAGTGCACGCGTATAAAAAATATGAATGCGCATGAAATTTCTTTAAAAATGCCATCGAGTTCCGGACAAGAACACCTGATGGTGTGGCGGGTGCCGATGTATGAATAAGCAGGCGTTTACATTAATTGAACTGATGGTGTACGTGGTGCTTTTTAGTGTGGTTGCCATGATGGTGTTTGGTTTTTGCTCACTGGTGTACACAACGCTGAGCACCAACGGTAAGCGAACAAACATTGTCTTGATGCAGACGCTGATGCTGGATGCGGTACGCCGCGATGTGATGAGTGCAAGCATGATGCCGCAGCGTTGGGATGTGCGTGCTGGTGTTTTTGAACAGGAGACTCTTGACGCTCGGGGTGTGATGAGCAGGGTGAATGTTGGGTGGGATGTGGTCAAAAAATCGTCACAGTTTTTGATGCGGCGCACGCAGGGTGTGTACGATTTTACTGCCCATCGCTGGACTAAAAAAAATGTGAGCTTGATGCCGACTACATTGCGTGATCTGCGTTTTGGTACGGCGCCCAGCGCTGATGGTACGCGTGTGGTGCAGGTGTTGCTTGAGTATGCCGATGCGGATGGTAGCAACCGCGAAGCGGTGGTGGTGCGCAACAGGGTGCTGGCATGAAGAAGCACGAGGGAACGGTGATGTTGTTAGTCTTGTGGATGATTGCCATTGTCACCGTCGCATTAACGCATGCATGGTTTGTCAGCAGCAGCATGTATGACGTGGCAATGCAACGTGAAGTGTGGTATAAAAAGTTGTACACTACAGAGCTTGTTTTGAATGCAGCGTGCAAGCTGGTCGAGCCTCATTTTGATGCGCTTAAAAAGCGGGTGGGAACCGGGAAAGTCATCCCGCTGGATGTTTCATCGGTGGTGCAACAAAAAGATCGTGTCGGTGCATTGCTTCAAAAACCGCATGGTGAAAAATTTGATGGTCTGATGATGACAGCGTGGTATCAACATGATGATGCTTCAACCTATCGCATTCGTTGCTTGCTTGAAAAAAAGATGGTGCTTATCAATGGGAAGCCGCAGCTACGGCTGGTTGTGGCTGGTGTTACTTTCGGCGTTGGTGTTTAACAGCACGTTTCTTTTTTCTTCAGTTGGATTTTTAATACTGCTGTT
>JAHFBR010000036.1 GCA_023249955.1 bacterium | reverse complement strand
TTTTGGCAAGCCGGTGGTTCTTGATGCCACTCACGCCGTTCAACGTCCTGGTGGCCTTGGTAATGCTTCGGGCGGTAACCGTGTTTTTGTATCAACACTTGCTGCTGCTGCCGTGGTGCAAGGGATTGCGGGCATTTTTATGGAAGTGCACGAAGAGCCAGAAAAAGCTCTGTGTGATGGACCAAATTCTATTCGTCATGCGCATCTTGATGCGCTTCTTTCGTATCTTGTAGATCTTGATGCGTGGGCCAAGAGTCGCCCGATTCCAGAAGTTTTTTAAAACCAAAGAGGGCTTCCACTGCTGGAAGCCCTCTTTGGTGTGTGTAAGGTTAACGTATACTTTGGCTTTTTTTAGGCCGCAGGTGCAGCCATAGGTTGTTCAACTTTCTGTTTTGCTGTGTCTTGACCAATTGACTGCAGTTGCTCCATTTGTTCGTCATTTAGATCATCGAAGCGTATCGCTTCTGCAGGAGCTTTTTCTTTTTTGGCGTGACCGGAACCAACATTAATGGTTACCAGCTCAGCAGCTTGTTTTTCGGTCAACTCAGGATGCAACTTAGATTTCTCGCGTGAAATAACAATGATGTCTTGAGGCCCGCGATCTTTGAGAAGAAGCTTCATTTCGTCAGGGCCAATCTTGCTGTTGCGAGCTCTGATGTAGCGAGGTGCTTCGTCTAGTTGCAGTATGGGTTTGCCGTTTTCATCCCGTTCTTTGTGATACACGGCGAAGTAGAGCTGTTTGCCGCGTTCATTTTTAATTAAAATATAAGGCTCTGGTTCATCGTGATAAATTCTGACATAGCAGCCAAACCATGGGTAGAACCAGCAGGAATCGTATGGGAAATACCAGCATCTAAACAATGGGTAGTACCAGCAGCCCCAGCCTGGGTAGAACCAGAGGCCGAAGCTTGGATAGAACCAGCATGGTCCCCAGCCGAAATTAAGTACTCGGTATGAGCCCCAAAAGCGTGCCGTGGGCGTAAAAAATACGCCAGATGTTGCTAGCGAGATGCCTACAGCAGCGCCGCTTGCTCCAACCAGAACGCCGATTCTACTTCCGACGGCTGGACTGACAATGCCACTGGTGCGAGCTGCGCCCGCGCCACGAAGCGCTTGTTTTTGTGCACGCTTTTCCTGTTGTCTTAACGCGCGAGCTGAAGCTTTTGGTTGTTGGCGTGCTTGTTTGCGACCTGCTTGACGTTGCAATTGTTGTGTGCGGTACTTGGTAACGCGTTCAGTGCGTGCGGTGCGTTGCTGCGCGAGCTTTTCGCGAGCTCGGGCGCCCGGTGTTCTAAGCCGTGCTGGTTGTGATGTTCTAAGGGTGCGTGTTTGTCGAACCGCTCCACCAGAAATGTGTCGTTGGCCTGATGGTCTGCGAGTGGTTGTGCCGCCACCAGATCTTGTGTCTGCGCGTTTTTGTCCAGCAAGTGGCAGATACGCTGCTGCAAGTGCAACAAGTGCGAGCGTCATTAATCTTTTTTGAACAATATTTTTTAGAATCATGAACTCCCCCTTCTCCCTATTTTTCATGACATTACCATAACCCTATCATGTTTTTTGACAGTTATGCAATGTATAAAAGAAAAAGCCGCCCGAAGGCCCTGTTGAGGCCCACGAGCGGCGTTACAAAACTTAAGATTCTTTATGCCAATGTTTTGAGCGCGTCTTGATACAGTTTTTCGACGTGTTTCCAGTTGACCACGTTCCACCATGCACCGACGTAATCAATGCGCTTATTGCGATACTTCAGGTAGTATGCGTGCTCCCAAACATCCAATGCCAAGATTGGATACAGGCCTTGGCCCAATGGTCCATCTTGATTTGGTGTTGAGATAACAACCAGCGTTTTTTCTGGGGTCATGCACAGCCAGGCCCAGCCGCTGCCAAAACGTGTTGCCGCTGCTTTGTTAAACTCCTCTTTGAATGCATCAAATGAACCAAATTTTTTATTGATTGCTTGAGCAACAACTTCGGTTGGTTTGCCGCCCCCTTGTGGGATCATCATTTCCCAAAATAGGGTGTGGTTGAAATGTCCACCAGCATTATTGCGCACTGCCTCGCGAATTGATTGTGGAAGGGCATCAATGTTCGCCAAAAGCTCTTCCAGCGTGTATTTTTGAAATTCAGGGGCTGTTTGGAGAGCTTTGTTGACGTTATCAATGTACGCTTGATGATGTTTTGTGTGGTGAATTTGCATGGTTTCTGCGTCGACGTGTGGCTCAAGCGCGGTGTAATCATATTTTAATGCGGGAAGCGTGAACGGATATTTGAGGCCATACAATGTTATTTTAGTCGGCTGCATGCTTTTAGGTGCAGCGCAGGGCGTGCAGCATTGTGAGCGGTAGCGCAGATAAAAAAGCGCTGCAGCAGCAACAATGATCAGCGGGACAAGATAGGTGCATGCCGTGATTGGGCATTTCATACAGATCTCCTTGGAATAAATGATGGTGGATATGTCTCATGAAAACGCAGTATAGCCAGAGTGTTGGGCTAAAGCAAATAAGCCTCCTGCAGGAATCCGCAGAAGGCTTATTGAAGAGTGAGCGAGGGTAAATTTTGATTAGCGCATTAATGCCCGCCGTTGGCTACGAGCAATGCATTCATTGGGGCCATTGCTGCGAGAAATGGTGCAGCATAGGTTAGTGGTGTGAAACCAAATGCATCTACCGAATTAGGGTTTGCTCCCACATTGAGCAATGTCGTTGCAACACCAATGGCATTATGCATAACGGCTACGTGGAGCGGGGATCTGTTGTGATTATTTGGATCTGGTTGATTAAGGTCGATGCCTTGCAATGCAAGAATGCGAATTGCTGTTGTGTTATTTGTTTGCGCGGCAAGGTGCATGGGTGGCAAAGCTGCGGGGTTTGGTGCTGCTAGAAAGTTAGTCCAATCGTCAAGAGTTTGAACAGCTTGATGGGCAAAGTTATTAGTAGCGAGAGCTCTTGGAGTTGTACCGAGATTTGTTTGAGCTGCTGGATTTGCTCCTGCTGCAAGTAGTTCTATGATTGCTAAGTGATGATTATACCTTGCTGCCAAGTGCAGAGGCGTCCAATGCCAGTTAGTCTGAGCGTCCAGGATGACAAAGGGACGAAAACCGCCTGCAGGGCTATGTAGTAATGCGTGCAATCTATCGGCTGCACCTTGCCATGCAGCGCAGTGAAGTGGTGTCCAAAGTTCATTGGCTGTCGCATTGTTAATGCGGTTTGCCTGTATGTGTTGAATGTGTACAGGGTGCGCGGCTACAAGCGCTGCCAATGGCATTCCCGGCAGGGGTAATACAGGGACTGGTGGTAGATGTGCGTTTAATGCGTTTTGGATTTGTATAACAGTCCCGTGGCATGCTGCGGCATGAAGGGGCGAGCCACCGTGAAGATGATGCATTGCCGCTTGGGCAGTGTGAATAACAGGCGCGATCAGCAAAAGTGCTGCGGCCAATAAAAAATTATTAAATCTCTTCATGATTTATAACCTCCAATAAGCAAAAAAACGCCCATTTACAACGCTTTTTGCAGAAATATGGGCAATAAAGCCCTTTTTCTATAATAATATGTAATTATATTCTAGTAGAAATAACGCCGATCGTCAAAAGGGGTAGGTCGGTGTTTTACAGTTTGGCGAGTGTTTGCATGACGGTAAGAACCGAATCATAGAAAACGATGTAGTGGCTGGTGCCTTCATCCCACGCATAGCCAAAGCGCGCAAGGCCCAACGTTGCGGCAAAGTTTGCATCTTTTTCGCTGATTAATGAAGTTTCGTTGACTGCTCCAGTTCCATCGTTTTTGATGAAAAAATAGTTTTGCTCAAGCTGTGTTTTGATATTTTTCCAGCTCTGAGGCGCCTGTGTGATAAAAAATTGTAGATGATGAAGCAGGTCATTGGGTGAAAGCGTAAAAGGTTGGCTTGCAATATTCAGACCTGTTGCTGCATCGTAGTAGGTGTGCGTATTGGTTGGCTTGAGCGCTTTGGCTAGATGATATTGTTGTATCGCTTGTGGGGATTGTTTTTTTGATGGTGATACCTTGGCATGGAGCAAGCATGCTGAAGCAGTTGATATGCTCAAGGCAACAAACAGTATTTTCTTCATAGATTCTCCTGCACGTAAGATTTTTTATGGTGTGACTTGATCAAAGTTTTCTTACCATAAAAAAGCAGGGATACCAAATGCAAGATTTATGAGGACAAAAAAAGGGCGTTGGAAGAATCCAACGCCCTTTAATGTTTAAATAAACCAGAGGCTTATGCAAGCTCGGGGAAGAAGAACTTAACTTCTACCGCAGCCGTCTCTGGAGCATCAGAGCCGTGCGTTGCATTGTTGCCAATGTTGGTGCCAAACAGCTTGCGCAATGTGTTAGGAGCAGCCTTTGCAGGATCTGTCGCTCCCATCAAATCACGCCATGCCATGATAGCACCATTTTTGCTCAATGCCATGACCACGACGGGGCCGGATGACATAAACTCAACAAGCTCATCAAAAAAGCCTCTGCCTTTATGAACAGCATAAAATGCTTCTGCTTGTGCTTTGGTCATGTGCAGTTTTTTCATGCCCACAATGGTAAAGCCTTCGTGCTCGATGCGATCGATGATCTTACCGGTGTGCATTGCTTGAACTGCATCTGGTTTGATAATTGCTAGTGTTTTTTCCATGGTCAATTACTCTTTGCTGTCTTTTTTCTGTTTAGCAGCGTGCTCTTCAAGCGCTTGTTGAAGTGCATTTTTTGCCGGTGCTTCTTTAGGTTTTACAACCTTTTCTTCACGAGGCTTTGCAGGACGAGCAGCCTTTGTAGATTCCGCGCGTGCATGCTCTTCGCGTGAACCCTCTTCAGCAGGCTTTGTTTCTCTATTCAAAGCTTTAAGGCTGAGTCCGAGTTTGCGCTCTTCTGGGCTTACTTTGATGACTTTGAGTTTTGCTGGTTGGCCTACTTTAAGCAGGTCTTCAACTTTGGCAACTTCATTGTCAGAAAGCTCAGAGATGTGCACAAGGCCTTCGATGCCGGATGGTAGTTTTACAAAAGCACCAAAGTTGGTGACTTTAGAAACTGTTCCTTCAATGATGTCGCCCACTTTGTATTCGGCAGCAACATTGGTCCATGGATCTTTATCAAGCTGCTTGATACCCAATGAGATCTTGCGATTTTCTGGGTCCAGAGACAGGATGATGGCTTCAACAACATCGCCTTTTTTGTAGCGATCGCCAGGATGGCTGACATGATCGGTCCAGGAAATATCGGAGATGTGGACAAGTCCATCAACACCTTCAATCAACTGAACAAAAAGACCGAAGTCGGTAATGTTGGTGATTTTGCCCTTGATCTTGTCGCCAACTTTGAACTTTTCAGCGACGGTCTTCCAAGGATCATCCTTGAGCTGTTTGATGCTGAGTGACATGCGGCGATTCTCTTTATCAAGCGCAACAACATGTGCTTCCACTACATCGCCAACGACGAAGTGTTTGCCAAGGTTGGTAATACGCTCGGTCCAAGAAATTTCGGAGATGTGCACAAGGCCTTCAACGCCTTTTTCGACTTCAACAAACAAACCGTAATCGGTAATGCTTGAAATGCGACCTTTGACTTTGGAGTTAACAGGATATTTTTGGTCGACATTTTCCCATGGATTTGGCGTCAATTGCTTCATGCCCAATGAGATTTTTTCATTCTTCTTATCAAATGAAATGACCTTTACGGTGATGGTATCGCCAATGCGAACCATTTCGCTTGGGTGAGCAATGCGGCCCCATGACATATCGGTGATATGCAACAGTCCGTCGATGCCGCCAACGTCAACGAAGACGCCGTAGCTGGTGATGTTTTTAACAACACCTTGCAATACTTGTCCGTCGATGATGACTTCCAACGCCTTCTTTTTGTCTTCAGCGCGTTGTTCTTCAAGATATTTTCTGCGCGAGATAATAACGTTACCGCGCTTTTTATTTACTTTCAAAATCTTGCAGGTAACTTCTTGGCCAACAAATTGATCAAAATTGGTAACTCGTTGTGTGTCTACTTGTGAGCCAGGAAGGAATGCAGGAATGCCGATATCAACGCTCAGGCCGCCTTTAACCTTGTGAGTTACAAAGCCACGAACAGGTTCGTCGGCAGCTGCAAGCTCAGCAATTTTTTCCCAGGCTTTGAGCGCTTTGGCTTTTTGGTACGAAAGAACGACGGTGCCGTTTTCGTCTTCAAGCCGATCGAGCATAACGTCGATCTCTTCTTGTGGTACAATTTTTTTGAGTTCGTAATCGGAGAATTCAAAGTTTGGAATAAGGCCGTCAGATTTGTAATCGATGCTGATTAAAACACCGCTACCCTCTTTGGCGATAACTCTTCCCTTAACAACTTTGCCCACTTGGAATTTAGAAGCATAATCTTCATAAAGTGAGGCAAGCTCAGCCTTTTGGCTTTCAGTCGTCTGCAACTCTTCATCAAGAAGATCTTGGGTGAATCGTGCAGAGAAACTAGAATTGTTGTGTTTAAGCATTAATGTGACCCTTTGTAGACGTTCACGTGCTTGGCGTGGTGTCTACAATGTAAAAAGTTAAACATACAAGGTGCCGATTGGGCACCAATTTCGCAAGAACACCTTGCAAAATTCTATTTGCATAGATTGCATCATAACAAAAAAAAGGGCCTCTAGCAAATTATGCCCACAGGCTCGTTGGTGTGGACGATGTGCGCAGTCTTGAAATGGATTGTGCAAGAACCATCTGCTTGTTTAATTCAGCTTGTAATGCTGCTCGAGAAGCTCGCCGTGGATCGAAAAGGTGTAGGTTGTTGGTGTGGTGGACTTTGGGGTTCTTTTATTTTTACGGATATTGGCGGTGGAGAACTGTGCATCCGGTCGGGCATCGGCCAGCTTCTTTGCATAGCTACTGATCTCTTTGGGGTTGTAGGTGATACCTTTGATGGTGAGCTGGGCTAGCGTTTCTTTACGCTGAGGTTTTTTGTGGGGTGCCTTTTTTTGTGCCTCTTGCTGCTTGGCAAACTTGCCCAGGTGTACGGCTGTGAGTGCACTGTGTTCTGGCATGTTGCTGGCGATGGTGGTTAAAAAATCGACAGGGTTTTGTTGGGACGCTCTTAATGAGGTCAGGATTTGCGACTGTTTGGTAAGCTCGCTGTTTTTTTGTTCAAGTTCACGTGTTGCTTTAACTTTTGTTTGGAGGTTGCTGATGTTGTGGACCAAGTGTTTGTGTTGCTGTGTGTATTGGATATGTGTTGTGCGAGATTGGTAATAAAAGAAGCCTGAAGCAACCCCCAGGCTGATCACCAGGCTGAGCGACAGTGCATAGGTGTGGGTGGTGATGCGGTTGGACGCTGGGGCAAGCATCTGAAGCGCGTTGGCGGCGTTTTTGATGGAGTGCCACGAGGGGCAGGAGTCGGTTGCGGTATGGTTGTGCACTGGACCAAGAATGGGGAGGGCATTGGAAATAAGATAGTCGATGATCATGTCATTTTTGCTTAAGCAGAGCGCCGTCTGCAGTGTAGTAAATGGATCACGTGATGTGTGGTGATCGGGTATGCAAACAATCAGATGTGGCTTATTGACGCCATGGCCATGTGCAAAATTTTTTATGATGGTATTAAGATAGGTTGGATTATAGATGCGGTGGTGGGCGATAATGCCCTGGGGCAGGGGTGTGGATTGCGTGGCATAACAATGCAGCTTGGGGCCTTTGGCAAGTGCCAATGTTATGGTAAGGCTTTGTTCATCATAGTGAATAATAAAATAGCGTGACCAGTATTTTGCCCAGAGAGCCTGAAATAGTGCTTTTATTGTCATAATGGCATTGATTGTAAGAGGGTTGAGGGAATTGCCCGTACACGTGCTTTAAGATTTTCATGCGTCAAAAGCCCCTCCTTGGCTCCAATGTGCTCCAGTACCGAAGCGCTGTTGACCACGCCATTACGTAATGCATCAGGAATCGAATAGCCGAGTTGTAGGCTTGCAGTAAAGCATGATCCAAACGCATCGCCAGCCCCGACGGCGCTCATGACATTCACTTTAATACTTGGATGAAAGTAGACGGCTGATGGGGTGGCGACATAGACTCCGTTGGCGCCGTTGGTGACGACCACGATGCTTGGCCCCATTTTCAGAACCTCTTTAAAGAACTTGGGCATACTGAAATAGTAGCTTTTGTTGCACAAGGGGTATTGCATAAGATAGGGATCTCGATTGGGTTCATTGAGGCTGCAAGGGTGTTTTTCAGTTGAGCTTTTAAGGCTTGATTTATACTCTTCGTCGGTTTGGACTAGGGCCGTCATAAAAGTACGTGCTTCGCTGCTGTTTAATATTAGAGTGTCTATATGAGTAAGCGATTTTTTGAGATTTTGGGTGTCGTGTGCCAATTGGCTGGTGCCGGGATTGATAGCAACGGATACCTTGTTCTTCCTAGCCACCAGGACCAGCTCTGGCAACATGGTGGCAGATTGCTTACTTAATGATGTTATATAAAGCAGTTGCGTAGTCTTGAGTTCGTCAAAGAGCTTTGGATTGGGGATGAGATGGGCATTGGCACCGCGGTAGGCGAAGATGGTGCGGTCGCCTCGGATGGTGTTGATAATGGCTGAGATGCCGGTTGAATGATGAGGATTAGTGGTGACAAGACCAATATCCACGCCCTCATTGGTTAAAGCGGTGGTAATGGCCTGCCCGGCGGCATCGTTGCCGATAGAGCAAAAGCAGCCGGCCTCCAGGCCAAGGCGTTTAAAAGAAGCTGCGGTATTGGTTGCGCCGCCCCCGGTATAATACTGGATTGAGTCGATTTCAACCTTTTCGCCCGATTCAAAGAGCATAAAGCTTTGAAGTGCACCTTTTTTATCGATGGTCATAATATCTGCGCCTTCATAGGAAAAAAAGATGTCCTGTGTGGCGCCACCTACGGTTATAATTTTCATAATAAAAGCCTCGGTTTTGCTATTTTTTACATGCACCACTGTAGCTGAGTAATTCGACTGGATGCAAGAGTTGAGTCTTTTGTGTTACGACAGATAAAAAAAGTTTCATTTTAGCCTTTACTTTGCATTGGATTAACGTATAATTCTCCTTGCTGACATGAACGAAACAAATTGCAAAGCGAGCAGTTTTAAGCGGTGCAACCGCGTAAAACAAAAAAGTTAAAAAAACAGATAAAAAAAGCTTGCAAAGCAAAAAATAAAAGCGTAGAATAGTACCCGTTGTCACATTAGAAAACGACGGCGAAAAACGCGAGAAATGTGCAGCAGTTCGGGGGATTTGAAAAATTATTATCTTTGACATACTCGTTGATAGAAATCGAATCAGGTAATAAAAAATTACCTGAGGATGAGGATCTCATGAAATTCTGATATTGAGAGTTTGATCCTGGCTCAGAATGAACGCTGGCGGCGTGCCTAACACATGCAAGTCGAACGAGAAAGCCCGTAAGGGTGAGTACAGTGGCG
>JAHFBR010000035.1 GCA_023249955.1 bacterium | reverse complement strand
AATGTTAACATAGCTTCACGCGATGTTATTTGTGGCATCTCTGCATCTGGAAGCGCTGCCTATGTGGCCAGTGCTTTGAAGTACGCTCGACAACTTGGATGCTACACTATTGTAGTAAGTTGTAACCCGCGTGCTGCAGTTGGCAATGATGCTGACTGTTTTATTGCAGCTGAGGTAGGGCCCGAAATTCTAACAGGTTCCACACGGCTGAAAGCAGGAACGGCAACCAAAATGATTCTTAATATGCTCACCACAGGCGCTTTTATTTTATACGGCAAAGTCTATAAAAACCTCATGATTGATGTTAAGCCCTTGAATAAAAAGCTCGTCAAACGTTGTCATCGTATCATAAGTACGATATGTGATATTGATGAAACAGCTGCAGATCAACTCTTTGAAAGAAGCAAAAAAGATGTTAAGACCGCTCTTTTGATGCACATGTTTAATCTTGACTGCAAGCAAGCCAAAGAATGCTTACAAGAACACAAGGGGTTATTAAGAGATGCTATAAATACGCTCACGGCCACTCGTCATAGCCCTGAACCACAATTTTCTGGAAAGATCGAAAATATACCTGCAGACATTGCCAAGCTTATGGTAGGCCGTTCATGGAAACCGGAGTGTCCTGTGCCTTTAAAAGATTTACGCTATGTGACGGTGACTCATTGGGGTTTTGATGATATGGTACATACCGGTCACTTAATTGTGCATGCCACGCTATCACAAGAATTTCTGGATATCTTTGCCGAGCTTTTTGCAGCTCATTTTCCTATTGAACATATGGATATAATCGACAGATATGATGCCAATGACGAACGTTCAATGGCAGCAAACAATAGCTCAGCCTTTTGTTATCGCACCAACACCACATACCCTAGCATCTTTTCCAACCACAGTTATGGTATTGCCATTGATATTAACCCGCTCATCAATCCCTATGTCAGAGATTCTCTTGTCCTACCGGCTGGCGGCAAGGCTTATCTGGATCGTACACAACCTCATCAGGGAATTATCACAGGAACACCTGATAACCCGTGCTATCGCGCATTCACATCACGTGGTTACGAGTGGGGTGGCAATGCATGGACAGACCGGGTTGATTATCAACACTTTTCCAAACAGATACGTGATATTGAATCTTAAAAATTACAGATGGACAAGAAGCCTCACCCCGAGCCCGTTTACACACCCCAAAAACCCCTGTATACTCTTCTGGTCGATAATTTGAGCACCCAATGCGCTAACTGTTGAGATTTTACCATGATATCTGTGTCTGAAACACTAAAAACTACGACTATTACACCTGCCTACAAAATGCCGAATCCAGAGAATGTAGCAAAAATCTTGGAAGAGCTCTGTGCGCTTGAAAAAAACGTTGTCCAAAATTGGAACATTATTTACCCAACGCTTTGGGCCTTTCTTCAAACTACCGTTACTGAAATATGCGCGCCACTCAACTGCCCGGTGCCGGCTATCATCATTGACTTCAGAATCGTGCAAAGTCAGCAGGCAAGTGCCCACATTATGACTGATGGCAGCACTCAACTTTATATCGGATCTGATCTCATCAAAAGATCGCTTATACTCGATGCTGATGCAAAATCTGCTCCAGCATATCGTTCATTCAGATGGGTCATCGCCCACGAAATTGGTCATCTTTGCGACCCAAAATTCAAAATGTTCGGCAGGAGCTTTGCACTGCGTAACATCGCAGACAAAATTGCTCAAGCCTGGCTTGGATTGGGTATGATAAACATGCTATGGCCAGCAAGCAAGACTATTGTAAACCTGCCTCAAGGCTTCTTAATTGCGGCCGCATCATTCATCATTCTTAAAAAGATTTTTATCATGGCTTTGCAACGTTCTTGGGAATACTCGGCAGACAGAATTGCTCTTCAGGCACTCCAAGATTTTGATGCCAACGATATGCAAAATGCTTTGAATAGTATGATAGGCGCAATGAAACCGCTTTTTGCTTCCGATCCTAGCAGCAAGCTCAACCTGTTTTTTGCAAATTATCCGTCAGTCAAAGAAACAGCTCTTTATAAAAAAGTTCTTAAAGCAAGCTACTTTTACGCTCATCCATCAACCAACAAACGCATCGCCCACATTAAGCGCATAACTTCAAAGATTTAATAGACTTCTTTTGAAACCTCTTTGATGTGTGACATTTTGCAAAAAAGACTTTAGAAGGCAACGTTCTTGTCATCCCGGGCTAGGACCCGGGATCCATAGCCACCAATTTTTTAAATAGACTAAAATTATGAGAACCTTTGCTGTATATCTTTTGAGCAACAAGCGCAACGGCACCTTGTACATAGGCATTACCAATGATTTACAACGACGCATGTTAGAGCATAAAAACGCTGTTGTAGAAAGTTTTACCAAGCGATATGGCCTGACGCAACTCGTACATGTTGAGTTGTACAAATATGTTAATGATGCTCTACGACGAGAAAAACAACTTAAAGGCTGGCAACGCCAGTGGAAAATTGATCTTATCGAACAACAGAATCCTCAATGGCTCGATTTATACGATCAATTTTTTAGATCCTAAAACTCGCTGTTATAAATTCCCGCAATCAGATTGAACCGCAGACCAAAACACCTTCTACGATTGCGGTATTTGATGGAAGAATACCCACAGATTCTTTGAGAAGAGGGATCAATTTTGATCAGGCCAAGACCTGGTGACAATGGATCCCGGGTCCTAGCCCGGGATGACAAAAGTGCGGCATTCAAAATATTGTGGCTAATCAGGTTTCAAAAGAAGTCTAATACCTCAAAAAATCCCGCACCCCCTCAATTAAACTTCCTAATTCTAAAAATATTGACCTTTTGTCTGGGGAACCCTTAGAATTACGTATTATAATTAGTCTTGGGGATTCGATTGGGGAAGTTTTTTAAGGGGGGCCTGCTGATGAAGCTATTCTCTGTATCTTTTTGCCGTATATTTATTCTTTCACTCTTCGTAGCAATATCTTCAACATCATCTGCACATCAAAAAGTACACACAGAAGACAATCCAGCAACAAACTTTCGGTTTCTAGAAAGCTTTGTGCACTACTGGCATGCGCTTGAAGAGACTATAACAACCAATTTTCATAATCTGGTTGAGTATTTCGACAACATTTTTCATTGCTCTCATCCAAAAAACTCAAAATTTAATTATGACGTTACACTTGTTGGTTTTGTTAATTTTGCTGATGGCATTGGCAGACATCCTATTCTTTTTAAACAGTGCCTGGAAGGCAACGCGAAGATGAATTTTTTAAGTACCCGAGACATTCCAGCCGCCGTTGAGGATGCACAACTTGGACTTCCTCGCCTTGACCCTGCAAAACAAGCGGATATTGGCGCTGTTGCCATTTTGACCGACATCCTTGCCGACAAAGCACTGAATCTTTATAAAAAGATGCCGGATAGTCCTATAAAAATTGCTTATTCCATGTTTGAATCAACCGATATTCCGCACAATTGGGCACCAATTTTAAACAGCAAGTTTGACATGGTTGTTGTTCCAGATCCTTTTCTTGTGGGTGTTTATAAAAAATGCGGCGTACAATTGCCCATTTTTGTATTGCCCCTGCCGTTGATGCTGCACGAATTCTTGAAGCTTCCGCAACCAACAGCGCCACATACGCCGTTTGTTTTTGGCATGTCGGGCGGTTTTTGGAACAGAAAAAATCACATGCGTGTTCTTGAAGCATTTGCTGCAGAATTTGGTAATCGCAGCGATGTCAAACTGAGACTTCATGGTCGATTTGGTGAAGAAGATGTAATCAAAGCACTTGCTGACAAGATTGCAGAATACCAGCTCAGCAATGTGGAGCTCATCGTAAAACCTTTTAACCAAGATGAATACATCGAGTTCTTTAAATCTTTGGACTGCTATGTCTTTTTGTCCATGGGAGAGGGTTTTTCGATAACCCCGCGTGAAGCCCTTGCTTGTGGTAAGCCATGCATTTTAAGCAAAAATACAGCACAAATAACCATCTGCAACTCAGGTACCGTCAAAGTAGTGCGATCTGATATTCAGGTACCCGCACTCTACGATTGCCACTATGATAATAATTATATAACTGACACCGGGCTGGATCATACCAAGAACTTTTTACACATGAACACCCTGGGATTGCTGGATACCTTTGTTCTCAATGAAGAAGCTGATTTGTTGTGGCGATCGGCCAATATTGGCTACCAATTTGATTGTACGGTACGCGATGCACGCAAAGCGATGCAAAGCGTGTACAAGCACTATAATTATCACCTTGCAAGAGCGGCCAAGGGCAGAGAATGGGTCAAGCGTTACTTGCCAGAAAACTTAAGCGATAAATATATCAATCTTGTAAAACCAAAATCCATTGTCTTGGGTGATGAAAACATCATTGGGGATACGTTCCTCATGACCAACTCAAAAACATTGTATGAAAAATATCAACACATTTTGGGTAACTAATGCCACGCATAGCGACAACCTTAAGCCTCTGCATATTGTTATGTGCAGAGGCTTTTGCCGAACGCAATGTACAAAGCTTGATCGATTCTGGTGATATTAAGCGCTGTTTTTTGGATAATGGCATGCTGCAACTATCAAACAGAGGGTTGCAGAGCTTGAGAGGCGTTGAAAATATTCCCAATGCAGAAGAGATCGTGTTTATTGATGCGTCATACAATCAGATCAAAGATCTTGCAACCTGCTCTTTCGAGCGTTTTTCTAACCTTACTCAATTATGGCTTAATCATAATCACCTTGAAGATCTCTCTGGTCTCAACAATATTGCCGGACTGGGCAATCTGCGAGAACTGCATCTTACGCACAACAAACTGCATACGTTCGACCTGCAACAACTCAGCACACTTTCCATGCTCTATGTTCTCAACTTAGGATTTAACCAAATCAGAATCATCAAACCAAAACGTGACGGAAACGTGGGCAATCTTGAAATATTGTTTCTTAATAACAACAATCTGGGCGTCGTACCATCATACGCTTTTATCGCATGCCCCCATCTTCAAGCGCTTTATTTACAAGATAATACCATAAGCGTATTGGAAACCGATTGCTTCAAGGGTCTATTCGCATTGCGACTGCTGTATTTGTATAACAATGCGCTAACCGCCCTGCCATCAAACGTTTTTATAGACTTACAAAGTTTGCATATTTTATTTTTGAGAAACAACGCTATTCAGGTACTTGAAAAAGATTGGAGGAACGGCCTTGGTCGCCTTCACATTCTGGATCTTTCTCATAACAAACTGAATACAGAAAAAGAGGGGGGCAAGGATTGTGAGATCAGATACCCTCACATTAAAAAAATACTGGATAACTACAAGCGGCCCTTCACCGTCCTTGATATTGGCGCCTCTGAAGGATATTTTTCACTTCGCATTGCATCAGAATATGATTGCACCTGCGTTATGATTGAAGGTGACAACACACTGCTTCTTCCGCACATATGCCAACTGAATAAAAAACTTAGTAATGTTGTTGTGCTCGAGAAATTTATTACGCCACAAGATTTAAAAGAGCTGGGTGAATGCGAGCACTTTGATCTGGTACTTGCCTTCAACGTTGTCCATCAGATGAAAGGGGCCTGGAAAGAGAGTATCGATTATCTGCTGACGCTCGGCGATCATGTACTCATCGAAACGCCTCCACCAGGATGTCGTACGGCAGCAAACGCAGAAAACTTACCACTTATTGAAGCATATCTTGCACAAAATAAGAATGGCAGCGTGGTAGCACAGGTTCCTCGTTATGGCCGCCCAGGCTTGCCAGGGCCGGATCAAAAATACTCAAACGTCTATCTGTTTGAAATGCACAAAAACGTTCTGCCCAAGCCAACGTGGGGCTCTCCAAACATACGTTTTTATCCTATCAACAGCACATGGCAAGAAAAAACTCTTTATAAGCCGCGCATTCATAAAACAATTGATTGGAAGGCTGGAATTAACCTTTGGACCTTCAAGAATTTAAATGGCGTTTATCCAGCCAAGAGCGTTATCCATCAAGAAATTAAGCGACTTGCAGCCTTCCCCCACGGTGATTTTGTGCCCTGGAATATGGTTATCCAGGGAAACAGCCTGACCCTGATTGATTGGGATGACAATACTCTTCCTGCGCATACGCACAATGATGCTGCTTGCATAGCTCAGTTTGAGTCGTAAAAAAGTACATCACATCTTCCCTCTGTACCTTTTTTAATCACACCGCCACAATCATGTGCGCTATACCACATGCGCTAAGCACCGGCTGCTTTTCAATGGCTATCACAAGGCTTGGACCTTTGATGGCAAGCTTGCTGGTGTATAGATCGCTGCCAATTTTTGTTTTTATATTCGCTTTTTTTATCTTGGGTGATAGCATATCAGTATGGCAAGCAAGTGGCGGCTTATTGGTGACGCTCTCACTCTTTTTAGGCCTCACCAAGGCTCGTTCATACCCTTAAGAAACGTAAATGGAAGGAGGCTAATGCATACTGCTACTCGTAATAAAAAAATTGTTTTGTGCATTATTACTTTTCTTGTCATTGCGCTTTATAAGGCAAAAACTATTCATAAACTCAGCATTGGCTACGTCTTGAACAAATATCAGATTAAAATGCGTGACAGGGAATGCCTCTTTTATCCGGCAAAAAACCCAAAGCGTCTTTTAATATTTTTTACTGGCCTTAAAAAAAATACCTACATAATGTGGTCTTGGTTTTGGCGAGAACAGGAAGATTGGGACGATACAGCGTATCTCTTTTTAAAAGATGATGATTTTTGCTGGTATTTGGGCAATTCACAACAATCATTTGTTGAAGATTATTCCGCAATAATTAATACCTTTATGGAACGTTGCAAGCTATCAAAAGAAAAGGTTTTTACTATTGGTGGCTCAATGGGTGGCTATGCAGCAATCTTGTATGCCACACGGCTGGGACTGAAAGCCGCAATTGCTATCAATCCTCAGGTAAACAAAGCAAGCAAGGCGATACGTGGATTTGACGATATCGGTAATAAGTGGCAAGAATTAGAACAAGTTGTTGCTGCATCTCAAACGGTACCAGACATTTCACTCATCTATAGTTACTGCCCACGAGATCAGGCTGCAGGTAATGCACTGCTCGATGTCATTAAGCAAAAGGGTTCTCTGGTAATCCTCAGGCGACATGATTCAGACCTACACACTGGTGGGGCCAACTTGACTAAAGAATTTATTGAAACGGAAATTGATTATCTTGAAAAGCAGGATCGTTATAAAACAACGATACGGGCTGTTTAAAGGGAGCTTGATATGCAGCTGAGATATCTGGGAAAAGCATTTTTACTGATAGTAATCTTAGCAGTCGCAGCTCTTGGTTCTGTCGCATTATTCAACTGTAAAAAACCACATGTCATCATTGTAAACAACCCTGGCGCCGGACGCCTGGGTGACCAACTGTTGGGCTACAGCAAAGCAAAATATCTTTCACTCAAATACAATATTCCTTTTCTCCTGATTCCCTTTGAATATTCTGACCAATTGACGCTATCCCAAGAAAAACATTACACCAGATGGTCGTTCTTTTTACAGCGTGTTTTTTATAAACTCTTTGCACGTGTAGTGTGGGTGCACACAGAAGAAGATATGGTTGAGGCCCTCAAAACACTCAATGGACCAACACGCTTTATCGCTCACCTTAACACGCGCTTTTTTGAGCATATCAATGCCAACGTGGGGCTTGACCGTTATATGAACTCATGGGCCGCGTCCTTTCTCTATGAGCTGACGATCAAATACCCGGACTTTGGAGCTGAGTTAAAAAAAATGCTGCAACCTCTTCAACCACCGCCCCTCATGAATTTGCCAAAAGATCGGCTCAGTGTTGCGGTGCACATCAGAAAAGGCGGCGGCTATTTTATGGATCCAGATGTGACCTCTCAACAATATTACAGCAATGAAGTTCACGCCGTAAACTATGAACAATTCTGTATTGATTCAGACAATCAAAATTTTATAAGTGAAGCATCAAAAAACATTCCAGCCTTTGATTACGACCTGACAAACAGAGATTCGGTAGACAAGATACATCTGGATAAATTTCCACCAGAACAATACTATGTTGAGCAAATTAAAAATCTTTCAGATTTTCTGAATGACGTTCCATTGTATGTTTATATTTTTACCGATGATCCAGAACCTGTGCAGCTCACCAAGCGCGTAGACGATGCCGTCAACAAGGAAAACATTGTCTTCGCTTGTAGAACTTCAAAAAATACCCATGATACAAATGTTATTGATGATTGGTTTGCTTTAACGTATTTCGATTGCTTAATCAGATCTGGTTCATTTTTTCCGCACGCAGCCCAATTGATAGGTCATCATAAAGTCATCATATACCCGCTCCACCTGAAGTGGCTTAATAATCAGAAGCTTGTTGCTGATCGGGTTGGTATCACGATACGAGACAAAGAGCTCTTTAAAAGAAAATATGGAACCAAAAATAGCGAGAGACGCGGCTCGTGAGCGTAAAGAAGAGCACATTGCTGATTGGGCTTGTTGGCATTATATTGTGTGGCAGCTTGCTACGCGTTGCCTATGTCCACCGATGGATCATTCGCTTTGCAATCAGACATCGTACTCCGTGTGTGCTGTGGACTAAAAAATTCAGAACAAATGCCGATGCTCTTACCATGATAGCTCCATTGCTACCAAAAAATCCGGTCATCATCGAAGCCGGCGCATGGAATGGAGTAGACAGCGTAAACTTAGCAAATTTTTGGAAGCAGGGGCACGTGCACTGTTTTGAACCAATCCCAGAATTATATAACACGGTTGTGGAAAATATAAAAAACCATAACAATATTTCTAGCTACCAGATCGCTCTTGCAGACAAAGAGGGAGAGGCCGATTTTTATGTATCATCATCTGAATCAGCACCAAATTCGCCTTCAGCATCAAGCTCGCTTTTAGCACCTGAACGGCATCTTGTTGAATTTCCTAATATCATCTTCAAGAAAAAGATCAATGTCCAAACCACAACACTTGATCGTTGGGCTGAAAACAACAAAATCGACCACATTGATTTTATTTGGCTGGATACACAGGGCAGCGAGCTTTCGATCCTCAAAAATGCCCCCAAGATCTTAAAAACCGTAAAAGCCATTCTCACTGAAGTTGAATTTATAGAGGCTTACAAGAATCAGCCCCTTTTTAGCGATGTAAAAGCGTGGATGCAAGCCCATGGATTCAGGCTTGCAGCATTGCATCTTGGCTGTGACTGGTATGGGGATGCTCTTTTTGTTCGATCAGCAGACTAAGAAAGGCTCTTGCTATGTATTCAGACGTATGGGCAGAGCTGCAACGCACATCTAAATTTTTGTACGCGATCATGATACTGGCCTTTTGTGTCCGTAGTATCTGGTTTGTCTGTTATACACGTCATGAAAATAATTACAAAATCCCCATTGATTCTGATCAGTATCAAGAGATTGCTGTGCAGAT
>JAHFBR010000034.1 GCA_023249955.1 bacterium | reverse complement strand
AAACAAGAGCGGTGATAGAAACAGAATATTTTGTATTCATAGTATTCCTAAATTTGTTCAGCAGTGGCCTTATTAATCCACCCAATCTGCTTATTGACGCGAATTTTATAGAAATCCCCCGACTCAGTCAGAATAGCAGCTTCCTGGGCCTCCGGCAAGTGGCTGAGGGTCGCAAAATTCGTTCCTGGACCGGAGGTCAGCGGGGCAGGGGTCCTGATAATGACCAGGTGTTTGCGGTACAGCAGGCTATACTTGATTGCCAGCATTGAGGCGGTGAGTGCCAGAAGCACAAAAAGCAGGGTGGTGACAAATTTGTAGCGGCGGCGGACCAGGGGGCGTAGATAGAAAAAGAGCATGATCCAAAGCACCAAAACAATGAGCTGAAGATAAAGAAGGGCAGCTGATCTGATGATCGAAATAAACCAGGTGCTGATGACGGTAACATGGGAAATCAAAGAGGCGAATGGTGCCCCTTGTTCGGTCGACACACCAGTGGTTTGAGAGTGTGCAATTTTTTTGACCATCTCGATGTTTTTTAACAACTCCTCGCGGTTACCACTCAACACACCCCACTCGTGTTCAGCACGGCGCCAATTCAGCAGCGCTTGGCCATATCTCTTGAGCTTGTAGGCGCAGTTGCCGGCGTTGTAATAAGCCGAGGCGCTTTTTTCAGGAATTTTTAGGTATAGGTCATAGGCTTTTGCAAAGTCGTCTGTTTTGTAACAATCATTTGCCCGAGCAAAAAGTTCTTGCGCGGGAGCCCCTGCGGTGGTGCTGCGTGTGCTGATCAAGCAGCACAGTGCGGTCATAAATATTAAAAATCTTTTGTGCATTTTTGTCATACCCATCATTGCTTGTTATTTGTTAATCATTACGTGCCAGTATTGAGCGCGTTTAAGAAGTTCAGTGCTCTTTGCAGCCGTCATGTGGTGAGGTGAAAAATGGAACTGTGCGCATGTGCCCAGATAGTCCAAGAATTCGTGTATTTTTGTCTGATCCCATCCAGCAGAGCGCAGTTGGTGCTCAATCCAGTCTTCGGTTACGGTTGCCACATCGGCTTTAAACTGTCCTGCTAAGAATTTTAGAAAGAATTGATAAAGAGCGCAAGCGTCATTCTTTCGGATAATTGCCTCTAGCTGTTTATCAAGCTGCGCTCGTGCCTTGTGTCCGCCATATTTGCTGTGCCACCTGTTGGAGGCTTTGCCAAAGATTTTTGAAATGCGTCGTGAGGCAAGAAGCGTTGGGGTCAGTAACAGCACGAGAAAAATAGCAAAAGGGATGGAGGCGGGGTGTTTTTTGTTGGCAACAAGCTCTTCGTGGATAAAATGGATATCGGTTGCCTGCTCTTGCGCTGGGGCTTCTGTCGACTGATTTACTTGTGGTGGTTCAGCTGTATTGATCGATGAGATGTGATTGGTGCTGCCACCCACTGCAGGCGTAATGATTAACGTTATCGGTTCAGTGGTAACGGTTTTAAACTTATGTTTTTCCGTATCAAAATAGGTAAAAGCTTGCTCGGGGATGGTACAGGTTCCCGGTTGTGTTGCTTGCAGCACAAATTCAAAGCGTTTTTTGCCGTTTGCATACGGTGTTGTCAGATCCTGATTGGTTTCATTTTTTGAATCATAAAACTTGATGCTTGCGGGGAGCTTGAGCTTGGGAACAGCGATATGTTCCAAGTCGCCAACGCCTTCGATGGTCAGTGTCAAAACAATCGGCTCATGCGCAGCTGCTTGCTGTTTGTTGAGTGTTGCAGTAAAACTGCTAAAAGTCCCAACGCCATCAACGTTGCCTTGATATTTTGGCAGCGGCAAAACATCGATGATAAGTTCGTTTGAAGTGGCTAGGCGCTGTTCCGCTTGCTGGCCAAAAAAAGCGTTTATAAAATCGTCATCAAAAAATCCACCACCGCGTCGTTTGCGTTGCGCTGATACGGCGTATTGCGCTTTGACCGGGCTAATTATTTTTTTGCCTTCTTGTTGCGGAACAAGCAGGAATTTCTTTTCTTCAACGTGATAATCAATGCCATCAATGGTCTCGTCGTACAGTTTTGACTCTTTGAGTGGTTTGATCGAAAAACCGGAAAGCGACGGCTGTTCTACGGCTGCTTCCAGAATCGGGCCGTGTGCATAAATCGCCGTTGTCAGAATTAGCGGTTCGCCCACCACAACTTGTTGCTTGTCGGTTGAAATTTTGTACAGCAGCGATGCTCCGGAGGTATCTTGTTTTGTCGCGCCACGCTTTGGCCTTTTTGAGACGTATTTGGCGTCGACGGACAGTTTAAGTTTGTTGGAGGATATGCTTTTGCCGTCATACTCTGTTGTTGCCGGGCCCAGCGTAAACGTCCCCTCTTTTTTTGCTTGGACGGTGATGTGCAGCGTGGTTTGCGACGAGGCGACACCGTTAATCATATGTGTTGATGACGATTGTTGTCTGCCCAGCATGTGAAAGTTGTTGATGCCATCAATATCGATTCTGCTTGTTTGTTGATTGATGCCTGCTGCTGCGACATTGATAACAAATGATTCGTTGAGGTTAACGGTTGGGACAGCTTTGCCATCTTGTTGTACCGAATCGACGTGTGATAGTGACAGCGTTAGTTCGGCCGCGTTGACGCACGAGAATAACGCTGCAAGAGTGAGTAAGAGCAATGTTGTTTTAGAGGTTGTTCGTTCGTATGGTTCGACTACGCTCACCACGAACGGATCATTAATCCCGTTCGCCCTGCCTGCGCGCCATAGCCTTGGCGACGGCGGGAGCGCAACGTCACGTAGTGACGTGAAGTCGAATGGGTGCGAACTAAAATTTTTGTACAAATCTTTCTTCATATCCAAATCCCCCTAAAAAAATAAAGCATCACCATGGCTTCTGTCCCTGTTGCTCAGATGGTTTTTTCTGCTCAACAGCCTTGTGGAGCAAGCGTTTTTGTGTTTTTGATTCTTCTGATTGCAAGTTTTCAAGCACGGCGCGCATCCTGCGCATTTCAGGATCTTCTTGTTGCTGTTGTTCAGCACCTGCAGCCGCTGTTGCTGATGACTGTTGCATTTCCTGTTCCTCCTGCGTACGCTCAGAAGTAGGTTCAGATTTTTGTTTTTGTTCTTCTGGGGATTTATGATCGCGATCGCGTTGCTCGCCGTTTTTGCCTTGGTCATCATCAAGTTTTTGGTCTTCCCGGCCGGGGCTTTGGCCGTCCGATTTGTCAGGACGCTCCTGTCCTTTGCCTTGTCCCTGGTCTTTGGAGCCATCATTCTGGTTCTGTTTTTTGTCTTTTTCAGATGATTTTTGCTGGTCTTTTTGACCGTCCTGTTTTTGGTTTTTCTGCTCCTGTTGGTCTTGTTTTTCCTGCTTGTCTTGTTTGTCTTGCTGGTCTTTTTCGTCTTTTTTATCATCCTGTTTTTTATCCTGCTGTTGCTGCTTTTTTTGTTCAAGCTTTTTGAGCAGCTCTTCAGCACTTTTTTTGTTTGTTTCAGCCCTTTGATTTTGTCCATCAAGCGTCATGACTTTTTTGTAATCTTCTATGGCCTGTTTGATTTGCGCAATGTGCTCTTCAAGTTTTTGAGGCTCGATCGTAGTTTTTTCATCCTCCCAGCGCGGGGGGAGTTGGGTGATAACGTTCTTATAACGGCTGTTGCCGTGGTTAAAAAGAGTTTGTGTTTTAAGTATGGTGTTATCGCCAACATGTTCCAGTGTGCGTTCAAAGTTGCCTGCTGCTTGTTGGAATTTTCCTGCGCGATATTGTGCCACGCCCAGGTTGTAATTGATCTGTGGGTCATGCGGGTGGTCGGCTTGTTCGACCTGCAGTCTTTCGATGCTCTGCTCGGGCGTCAGCTTGGCATAGTCGGTGAACAGGTTGAAAGCGTGAATGAAAGGTGAAAGGAGCAGTAGTCCGTTCGTGGTGAGGAGCACACGTAGTGTGCATCTCGAACCATACGAACGTTCGTACCCTTCGAGACGCCCTGATGGGCTCCTCAGGGCGAACGGGATTTTTAGGCAGTCTCGTAGTCTCATAACATCCCTTACAAAATCCATTCAAGCGCTAACAAAATCCACGCCATGCCCAAAAGCCACGGATACTGATCGTGAAACAGCGACATTTTTTTATCCTCGAATGTCTCTTTTTCGTAGCGCGCAATGCGGCCAACTAGTTGATTGATGTCGCCGTCATCATATGTCGCTTTGATGTAGTGGCCATGCAGGCTGCTGCATAGTTGTTGTAACATTTTTTCGTTCAGAATAGAAAGTACAATGTTGCCGCTTTCATCAACCTCATGCCCACTGGGCGTTCCATCAAGATTAAGTTTGGGAATTGGTGCTCCCTCGCTGGTTCCAACGCCAAGCGCAAATAGGTTCAACTGCTCTTGAATAGCTTTCTGCTGAACAGCGTTCATGTTGAGCGAAAAGTCCTCGCCATCAGTGAGCAAAACAACCAGCTTGTTTTTTCTTCCTGCCGCGGTACCAAAAACTTCCAGGGTTTTGGTAAGCGCTGCATCAAGCGATGTGGTGCCTGATGACATGGTTTCGGTATCAACATGCTCAAGAAACATCAAAAAGGCGGCTGTGTCGCTGGTGAGCGGGCATTGCACAAATGCAGAGCCAGAAAAAACGATAAGCCCCACACGCTCCGAATTAAGCCGGGCAAGCAGATTTCTGATTTTGAGTTTTGCAAAATCAAGCCGCGTGGGCGTCATATCTTTTGCCAGCATGCTTCGCGAAATATCCAGGACGATCAAAACATCGCGCCCCTCTTGGATAATTGTTTGTTCTTTCTTGCCCCACTGTGGTTGCAGCAGTGCAATAAAAATGCAGACCAATCCAGTTGCCAGGCATAGTGATTTAAGCAGCAGGCGGCGTGGTGAAAAGTTTTTGAAGATAGTTTTTTGATGAACTGCGTTGGCCAGTTGTGTGGCTGCACCGCGCAAGCGGTTATAATTTCTGAAAATTAGAAAAATCAGTACCAAAAAAATGGGCACAAAAATGACGCGATCAGCGCCTGCCCAGTGGATACCCATCAATTCGCTCATCCCCACACTCCTCGCCACAGCACAAAGCGAAGCAGCATTTCCAGCCCCAGAGCACATAAAACAATCCAGATAAAGCTTGCAAACGCTTCGTAGTAGCGGTGAAAAATATTGGTTTGTTGTTTTGTTTTTTCCAGCGCATCAATTTTATCGTACACCGATCGCATATCTTTGGGGTTTTGTGCTCTAAAAAACTGGCCGCCTGTTTCGGTGGCAATCTTTTGCAGTAGTTGCACATTCAGCCCCGTGGCAACGCGTACCGTGCCGTACATGGGGTGGTTAAAAAGGCCACCATTCTCGCTGCCAATGCCAATGGTATAAACCTTGATGCCAAGTTTTTTTGCCAGTGCAATGGCAAGGTCGGGCTCAACCTTTTCTGGTTGCGTTGGCTCACCATCGGTCAACAAGATTATAATTTTGCTCTTTGCCTTGGCGGTGCGTAGTCGGTTGATGGCGGTCGCCAGCCCGGTTCCCAGCCAGGTGCCGTGTGCATCGATATTACCAATTTCAAGGCCGCCAACGATCTCTTTTAAAATGTGTTTATCAAGAGTCAGTGGGCAGCGCGAGACGGCCTCTTTGCCAAAAATGACAATGCCAATTGGGTCATCGATGCGTTTTTCGATAAACCGGATTGCTTCGCTTTTTGCAACGTCAATGCGTGGGCGTTGGTCGTGTCGATCATCAAAGGCGATCATACTTTCAGAAACGTCGATGGCCAGAACAATGTCAACGCCTTCAACATTTATTTTTGAGCGCTCATCGGCCCATTGTGGGCGAGCGATAAGTAAGGCCAGCCCCAGCAATGTTGCGGTGCGTAGAACAAAAAAGATCTTTTTATACATCGTTTTTTTCAAAAGACCTCGCTGTGCCAGCATGCTGGTCAGTGGATAGGTGTAAATGGGTGTTTTGTGCCACAGCAGGCGTATCAAGACAATTGCAAGCGTGAGTGGAATTAAAATGTACAAAAGATATGCGTAAGCAAAATGTAAAACCATACGTTACACACCTGTAGTTGTGAGCGTTTCCTTAAAATGCTCTTCTACCGATCTGACAAATTCTGGTAGGTCTGCATCTGCGGGGCAATAGATCGGTTTGCCGATATTAATTGTAACGTGTGTGGAGGAGGAATCAATGATCAAACTTTTTTTTGGAAATACCAGGTGCATGTTAGTAGCAACAATGGGGATGACAGGACGTTGTAATTTTTGCGCCAGAACGGCAAAGCCGCTGAAAAATTTATGCACCTGACCATCGTCGTGACGCGTGCCTTCAGGAAAAATAAGCGCATGGCGATTTTGATCTTTGATCAGGTCATGCATACCGATAAGTGCTCTGCGTGCGCTGCTGGTTGATGTTTTATCAACCATGACGTGCATGCGTTTGAGCAAAAAGCCCACCAGCGGAACGTTTTTGTAACCACTTTTGCTGATCCAAACGTGTGGATAGCTGCCGACCAAGACCTCGATCATGGGAATATCAAATGCTGACGCGTGATTCATGATAACGATTGCTGGCGTGTTTGGATACGTTGGCAGATTTTTGCGTCCGTGGATGGTGATGCGTAAAAAAGCCGATTTTATGATGAGCCACGACATGCTGCTGGTCAGAAAAAAATAGAGACGATTATCGTAGCGCCAGCGGGCGGGCAGGAGTGCGAGAAGTGTGCAGGCGATAAGAAAGGGCGGAATGAGTGTAGTCCACAGGCAGAAGGTGATGACGGTTTTGGCGATGTTTGTGCACCGGCGTATCATGATCTTTCAAATATGCTTGGAGCGTACTGTTCGTGTTTTTTTCGACGATAAAAAACAAATACAATGCTTAACAAAAAGTACTCACAAAAGAAGGTGACGTATTTAATGCCCAAAAATTTGCCGAGTTGTGCAAGGGTTGGTGTGGCGGGCATCAAGTTGACAAAGCTATTAGTAAACAGCAAGTGTTGCAACGGTGTTTGCGTGATCAGCTGAGCCAGAGAGCGCAAACAAAAGTCGCTTCCCCAAAAAAGTGCTACCAAAGCTATCAAGAAGGGCGCATTGTAAAACACCAAGTTTGCGGTGCGTTCGACTGATCGTACAAAATTCATAACGCTGCTGTGTCCATCAAGCCAATAAAAAATGGTGCAGAATTCAGCCATCTTGAGCAGAAGAGTTGCTGTCCAGGGAAGGTGTGGAAGTTTGGTGATGCCGGCTGAAATGAGCAGATAAAGTCCAACCAGCGACAGCAGTGAAAAGATTAAAAGAATGTGAACGTAGCGAAAAAAGAAGGCTCTAAAGTACTCTTTTGGCGTGCTGCCATCATTTTTGCGGAGCAGCAGAAAGAAAGCGCTTGATGCCACAAACCACATAATGCCGTGCAGGAACATGATCAAAATAAACATGCCATCAATGGCCTTGCCTGCTGTGACATGTTGCGTTGCTCGTCCCAGGATGTCGCCAAAAGCCAGGATAAAAACAGCATCGACGGCCATGATCCAGCCAAAATGGCGCATGAAAGCGATCCATGCGTGTGCATAGGTTTGTGCGCTTTTTTTAATCAGAGAAAATACGCGACGAGGGTGTAATGCTGTGCATGCAAGATGCCACGAGATGATGATGGGGGTCATGCGTTGATCTCCGTTATCTAAACAAAAGATTAAAATGTTCGTGTTTAAGCTTGGTGTAAAGCACAGAAAATGCTGAGAAAAAGAGCAGGCCGAAAAGCGTATGTGCAATGACCACTGGAATTATATACAGCAGCGATTGTGGGTGTGCAACAAGCGTGATCAAATAGCTTAAGAGAAGTGGCACCAGGCTTATTCCAAGTCCAATAATAACCAGGGAGGGCCAAAAATACCAGAATGCACGAATTGTTTGTGTGATAGCTCTGTAAAAACCCCAGGCAGTCAGATGAGAATCGAAGAAAAAATAAATAGGCATGATCAGCACAGGATAAAGCCAGAATGGCGGCTTGAGTGCAAAGGGGATGCAGATCCATGCCCCTATCAAATACCGTTGATAGTAGCCAAATCCTTTGGCCTCCGTTGATGGTCGGGTGACCACAAGCATGACGTAAGCGTTCAGCACCATGAGAAGGAGCAAGAGCATTTTAAAAAATGAAATCTGCTCAAACCCAAGAGCAAAACTATTTTTGATGTGTGCCACCAGGGTGACACACAAGAGTGGCCAAAAATGACAGAGATAAAGCTTTGCTGATCGCAAAAATGTTACGAGTGTCCCCAAAAGGTAAAGTTTAAGTTCACCTTTTTTGAATAGTGATAGTGATTTCTTCCAATAAACAGAAACGGATGGTGATTGTGTGCTCATGAATGTACCCTTCGTTTGATTTTCACAAACATTACCGCATTCTTGCGTAAAAAGCAAAAAACCCCACTGTTTTGCCGATCTGGCTCCATAAATAAATTTTGCCTACTATATTAGAAATAATTTGAGCATCAAAAATGTGGTTTGGGAAATGGCGCATCCAACGCCAGTTTTTCCACCATTTCATATTCATATTGACAAATAAAAAATGAAAGAAATAGACTGGAGGTAGCCTAAAAAAAAGAAATATTTTGACAAAAGCCCAGCAATTGATAAAAAAAGAAGCTTGCATATGTTATAAGTGCAAGGGGCAAAGAGGGAAAAGAAGGTATAGGTTTTTTGGGGGATGGCAGGGATGAGAAGAAAAAAAACTATGAACGAACGCGGACCGAAGTTACTTATTGTTGAGTCTCCTGCCAAAATCAAAACTATTTCAAAGTTTTTGGGCAAGGACTTTAGAATCATGTCGACGTTTGGGCACATCAAAGATTTGCCGCAACGGAGGCTTGGTATTACTCGAGATGAAAAAGATCATCACATCGAGCTTAAATACGATGTTTTAAAGGATAAGGCAGATGTCATTGCCGACATTTGCAAACAGGCACGAGTGTCCAGTGCTATCTACCTGGCCTCTGACCCTGACCGTGAAGGGGAGATTATCTCGTGGCATATTGGCCAAGAGATAGAAAAAGTCTTTGCCGATCCTGAACAGATTCATCGCATCTCTTTTAACGAAATTACCAAAGCGGCTATTGAGCAGGCTATTTCTGACAAAGCAGACGTCAATATGAACATGGTCAACGCCCAACAGGCGCGCCGTGTGCTTGACCGCTGGGTTGGCTACGAAGTTTCGCCCATTCTGTGGAAAAAGATAGGCAAGGGGCTTTCTGCCGGCCGCGTGCAATCGGTTGCAGTAATGCTTATTTGCGATCGCGATGCAGAGATTGTGGCGTTTAAATCTGAAGAGTACTGGTCGATTCACGGTCTTTTTGGTGTTGCAGGCACAGCAGAGTTGCTTGCAGAGCTGGTAAAAATTGGCAGTAAAAATATTGATATCAAGACCAAAGCTGACGCAGAGGCAATTGTTGCTGCGCTCAAAAAAGAGTCTTTTGTTGTTACCAAAATTGCCGATAAAAAGCGGGCAAAAAATCCACCGCCTCCATTTATGACCAGCACGTTGCAGCAAGATGCT
>JAHFBR010000141.1 GCA_023249955.1 bacterium | reverse complement strand
ACATTTCGCAATCAAATGACAACTGCCGCATCATCACTTCGAGCGCTCAGAGATAATCTGCCAGGAGCGTCTTGCTTACGCTTACGCTCTTGTCGGCAAATTGATTTATGTGTAACACAACTCGATCGCATGCCTTCTCTTTTGGCAACATTAACCGATCAGATCACTACGTTCGAGCCGGTCTATCGTCGCTTCGCGCCTGCTTGCGCCTATTGGTCTTACCAAACAACTTATTTACCGTCGATCAACAAAGCCATCAGCAATCTCACTGAGGCTCTTGAGACAGAATCGCTCGACCGGGCAGCTAAAACTCAAGAGCTTATTTATTGCTTAGAATCACTCATATCTATTTTAAACTCGCTTAATGTTACACCCGCAAAAATATCTTCAGATGACGTTATGAAAATTGACCCCGAAGAAGACGACGAAGTTGATTTTTATGCACAATACAAAAGCAAGGGAAATCGTCGTTACCAACAAACAAAACAGTTTGGAAATTAATCGATAACTTTAAAGGAGAGCATGTGGCAGCAAAACAATTACTTGGTTTTGTAACATTGTTCATGACCATCACGCTATCACCTTTGCACGCACAAAAGGGCAAGCTTTCAAAAGAAAAGAAACAACAGCTACGCCTACTTGTAAAACAAAACGTTATTCCATCACGCCAAAAAGCGATTCTCAAGCAAATTTTTGACGACCCTTCTCAAATAAACCATCTGCTTGAACTTAACAGCAAAGATATCGCACGTTCTTTAAAACCTTACACCGAAGAAAAAAAAAGAAAACAAAAAGCGCACGATCGCGAACTCCAGGAAGAAATCGATCTTGGCCTAGACGCCCTAAATCTTGATAATGAAGCCTGGGACGACCATTGCGACGACAGAACTGACGAAGAACAGCAGTTCGACCACCAGTACGCCTTGGATTAGGCTTGGTAGGGAGCAGAGAGCCACAGTGGGAACGGGGGGCCTACGCACTCCAGAGAAGGCTCCGCAACAAGAATAAGAGTGGGGAATAATTTCTTTATCCGTCTGCCCCGAGTGCGCCCCTTAGGGCGTTTATCGAGGGGTGCAGACACTCCTGCTCGTATCCCTCGATACGTTTTTCGAAACGAAAAACACTCGGGACGAGCGGGGTACTTTGCCGATCCCTTTTTTTGGGGTATACTAATTGCTGTCGTTTGCCAGCCAAAAAGCGCTTTTTACCAAGGGTTTCATGGAATCACCAGAACAGTTGCTGATCAATCCCTCGTATCCAGAGGGTTTTGCAAGCCCCGAATCTTATGAATATAAGTCAGAACTTGGACTGAACGAAGAGATTGTGTGCGATATTTCAGCACGCAAAAATGAACCTTTATGGATGCTGGAACTGCGCTTAAAAGGCCTGGAAAACTTTATGCAGCGCCCTCTCCAAAAGTGGGGTCCAGACCTGAAAAAGCTGGATATCAATGACATTCACTACTACGTCAAACCGGCCAAAGGGCAGTTTGATAACTGGGATATGGTCCCTAAAGATATTAAAAACACCTTTGATCGCCTGGGAGTCCCGGAGGCTGAAAAGAAGCATTTGGCCGGCCTGGGGGCACAGTACGAGTCTGAGGTCGTTTATCACAATTTGAAGGCGGAATGGCAAGACCAGGGGGTTATCTTTTTGGATACCGATTCCGGTTTGCGCGAATACCCTGAAATCTTCCAAGAGTACTTCAACATGATCATCCCGTTTAACGACAATAAGTTTGCCGCACTCAATACCGCCGTCTGGAGTGGTGGCAGCTTTATTTACGTCCCCAAGGGAGTTCACGTCACAGTACCATTACAAACCTACTTCCGTATCAACGCCCCAAAAATGGGCCAATTTGAACGCACCCTGATCATTGCCGATGAGGGCAGCACGGTAACCTACATTGAGGGCTGCACAGCACCAAGCTATGCCGCAAGCTCGTTGCACAGCGCCGTGGTGGAAATTGTTGCAAAAAAAGGGGCACGCGTTCGCTACTACACCATCCAAAACTGGTCAAAAAATGTTTACAATCTGGTAACCAAACGCGCCTTTGCCTATCAAGATGCCACCGTTGAATGGATTGATGGCAACCTGGGCAGCGGTGTTACCATGAAATATCCTGCTGTCGTGTTGAAAGAAGAAGGCGCACGCGCTGAAATTCTTTCTATTGCCATGGCCAGCAGCCCCGGCCAAATCCAAGACTCGGGCGGCAAGGCTATCCACGAAGCTCCCAACACCAGCTCGCGCATTGTTTCAAAATCGATCAGTGCTCGTGGCGGCAGAGCGAGCTATCGCGGTGCGGTCAAAGTTGCTCAGGGCGCAGAAAACTGCAAATCGTACGTTCAGTGCGACGCGCTGATTCTTGATGACAGCTCCCGTTCTGATACATACCCTTACATCGACATCAACGAAGATAATGTTGAAATTGGGCACGAAGCAACGGTCAGCAAAATTGGCGATGACCAGTTGTTTTATCTGATGAGCCGTGGCCTTGATAGCAACGCTGCACGCACATTGATTGTGAACGGCTTTA
>JAHFBR010000140.1 GCA_023249955.1 bacterium | reverse complement strand
GCCTAAAGTGGCGATTGTTGGCTTTAGTCTGCCAAAACTACGCAATTTTACAACAGTTGCTACGCAAACTTTGACAAAAAGGCAGCAAAAAATTAGGCTAATGAGCGCTTTCTATAATTTAGAGCGGATATTTAAGCAAAAAATTTGTTTTTACGATGATCCAATAGTAGGAGATATCATGCCAGTACCGAAGCGGAAATTATCCCGCAAAAGACGAGATCAACGTTCTGCGAATAAAGGCATAAAGCCCAAGGCTATTGCAGCTTGTCAAACATGCCAATCCCCAACCATGCCACATCAAGTGTGCAGAGATTGTGGCTATTACAAAGGCGTCAAGGTATTGCGTACCAAGACTGACCGCATGTATGCACGTGGCCAAGCACGCGAGGCCAAGGATGCTAAGATGCGCGCAATGCAGCCAGCCGCTGAGTCCACCGAGACACAGGGCAAAGGGCAGTAAAAGCTTTTTGAGTCAGATCAGGACGCCGTTCATCAAGAGCGGCGTTTTTTATGATACGTTCTGAAAGGTGCCGAGCGTATGATAGCAGTAGACGTTATGGGTGGGGATCATGCACCGCATGTGGTGCTTGAGGGCGCATTAGCGGCTGCAAAAAAGTCAGTTCCGGTAATGCTTTATGGTCCAGAGGCTATGATTCATGAATGGCTTGCAAAGCACGATTCATCCTGGGATCAGTATGCCATAACCATTGCACACGCATCTGACACCATTGCCATGGATGAAGAGCCGGTTCTTGCGGTACGCCGCAAAATGGGTTCTTCATTGGTCAAGGCGGTTGCCAGTGTGGCGCAAGGGCAGAGTAGTGCGGTGCTTTCAGCCGGCAACTCTGGTGCACTGATGGCTGCTGCGGCGCTGATGATTGGCAGGCAAGAGGGGATTGAACGTCCCGCCATTGCAGGCTTTTTACCCACTGCGCAAGGCGAGGTTTTGGCGCTTGACCTGGGGGCCAATACCGAGTGCCGTCCCGGCCATCTTATTCAGTTTGCTCATCTGGGCAATACCTATGCGCGTCAGGCGCTTCATATCACCAATCCACGCATTGGCCTTTTGTCCAACGGCCACGAAGAGGGCAAAGGCTCGCTCCTGGTTAAAGAGACACACGCTCTGCTTAAAAACGAAACACTTAACTTTATTGGCAACGTCGAACCATACGATATTATTGACCACAAGGCCGATGTTATTGTTTGTGACGGCTTCGCCGGGAATGTGATGCTCAAAACCATGGAGGCGATCAGTGGCCTGATTGAGTCCTGGTTGGATGAAAAGACGGCAAAAGCCCTGGGGCAGCGTTTTGCGCACAAACGCCTGGGAGGCGCGCTTTTGCTGGGGGTTAAGGGCTCGGTGGTAGTATGCCACGGAGGGGCTGATTCAGAGGCCATAGAACGGGCTATTTCGTATGCTTGGAGCGTTTCAGCCTGTAACGTAAAAGGGGCTAAAAAGCTCAAATTTGACTAAAAACCGCTAAAAAATGGATCTTATATACAATTTTTTAATGTAGGATAGAATTAAAATAGTAGTCCTTAAGAACACGTAGGAGAGCGTTATGGAATTTTCATTTAACAAAATTTCATTGTGGGCAGAGCAACTGGTTGATACCGTGGCAACGCATCGCAAGCAGGCGTTACTGGGCCTTGCAGGCCTTGTCGTAGGAGCGCTGATGCTGGTTGGATATCATTTCTACAGCAACTGGGCACAAGCGGCAGCGCATAAAGATTTTGTCGTTGCGTTGCGCTATTTTGATGCGCCCGTTACAACGCAGAACGTTGTGACCGATGACGTTGTTGAATTTGCGACTGACGAAGATAAGTGGAAAAAAGTAGAAGAAGTTTTTAAAGCAGGTTATCAAAAACACCGTGGTTCAGGCTTGGCGTCAATGTTCTGTGCTTATCAAGCAGAAGCGCTAACCCGTCTTGGCAATATTGATGGCGCCATCGAAGTTTTACAAAACGCTATCAAGATTATGCCAAGCAATGAGATGAGAGAATTTTATAAATTAAAGCTGGCGTTGGTTAAATGCGACAGTGCTGATGCTCGTGTGCAGCAAGATGGTTTTGCAGACTTGAAAAAGCTTGCAGAGGACCAAAAGAGTCTTGCAAACGAAGCCGGCCTGTATTACATCGGTGCGTATTTTTGGAATCAACGTGACTATGCACAAGCAAAAAATTACTGGCAACAGTACATGGTAAAATATGGCCTGAAAGATGCCAAGTTCCAATCAGGGTTTTCTGAAGTTGTTAAATCAAAGCTGAAACTGATCAGCGCTGATTGGTAGAGATTGAAATTATCGTAAAAGTATAGGATGTATGGCAGTGGCTCATCAACAAAATCGTGTACGTTTTGCACCATCACCAACAGGGCATTTGCATGTTGGCGGTGCGCGTTCGGCAATATTTAACTGGTTGTTTGCACGTCATCAAGGCGGGACGTATCTGCTCCGCGTTGAGGATACCGATGTGCAACGTTCAACCAAAGAGTATTTGGCTTCACAGCTCAAATCACTCGAATGGTTGGGGTTAATGC
>JAHFBR010000033.1 GCA_023249955.1 bacterium | reverse complement strand
AGGGCATGATAGCCAGAGGGCATTGAGCTCTTTTTCAAGGCGCTCAAGCTCCGTCTCCTGTACTTTAAGGCTTTTGCCTATTTGTATTGATTTTTCGCGATTTTCTGGCGTTGCGCCCTGAGCGCCCATGGAGGCAAGAGCATTTTTTTCTTTGCGCAGATTTTCGACCTCAGATCGTACTGTTTTGACCTGCTGATCAAGGGTGCTGAGTTGGTCGATGGGAAATGTTGGTTCCTTGCTCAGGATCAATGATTTGACGCGTTGTTGGTCTTCTCGTAAAAGGGCTAAATCAATCATCTTTTTTGCTCCATGGCTCGTTAAAAATGGCGCTGTTTATTAACAGCCAGTATATTTTTTATATCCAATTCTTAGGCCGTTTTCAATGGCGAATAAACGCACAGGGAGGCCTTTGACGGTGGGCCTCCAATACTCTAGGATTAAGAAACGATATTACACCATGCTGTGAGCAAATTCCAGTACCTCGTTACTCTCTGCCCCAAAAGACGCAAAAATTCTATAGATGTGTGGGGGGCACACAGAAAAGGGAGAGGGGGAGTAGAATGAAGAATTGTTTACCCTAAAAATTTCTTAAAAAATCCCGAGATGCCACCAGAGCCCTGCTGGCTGCTATTGCCAACTTTTTCAGCATACGCCATCAGCGCCGCTTTTGCATCTTCAGAAAGTTTGCTTGGAATGTCGCACGTCGTAATGATAATCAAATTACCATGCCCGTGACCACGCAGTTTTGCAAAACCTTTGCCTTCAAGAATAATCTCTTTAGCCACCGGACAGCCGCGTGGAATTTTAATAGTCTCTTTGCCACCATCAATATTTTCTATCTCAATCTGACAACCCAGCACCAGCTGCGGATACGTCAGCGTAAGCGTTGTGACCAGATCGTTGCCCTTGCGTGAAAAAACTCTGTCGGCTGCAATCTCAACGGTCAGGTACAAATCGCCCGATTCTCCACCAAAAATACCAGCATCACCTTTGCCCAAAATGCGCAGCTCAGCATTGTTATAAATACCTGCGGGAATGGTGACCGAAAGTTTTTCATGCTTTTGAATGCGTGATTGTTCGCGGCAGTCTGAACATGGATTGGAAATTTTAAAACCCTGGCCGTGACATGCAGGACAGATCTGATCAACCGCAAAAAATCCCTGGCGGTGCATGATGCTGCCAGCGCCTTGGCACTGCGAGCACACCGTCGGCTTGCTGCCCTCTTTGCAGCCGCTGCCTTTGCAACGTTCGCATGGTTGAAAATGATAAATTTTGATCTCTTTGGTGCAGCCTTGATATGACTCTTTCAGGCTAATATCAATTTTTTGCGAAAGATCGTGTCCACGTTGCGGAACCGGTCCGCTTTTGCGCGAACGTCGTTGCTGCCCTTGACCAAAAAGTGTTTCGAAGATATCGCCAAAATTGGTAAAGATATCTTCCATGTTTTCATAATTTCCGGCACCCTGCGTTCCGGCATGACCGAACTGATCATACTGCTTGCGCTTGGCGGCATCAGAAAGTATCTCGTAAGCCTCGGTTGCTTCACGGAACTTTGCCTCTGCCTCTTTGGACCCAGGGTTACGGTCTGGGTGATATTTGAGTGCAAGTTTGCGATAAGATTTTTTTATCTCATCCTGGTCGACGCTGCGTTCAACGCCAAGAATTTCATAATAATCTCGTTTGGTTGCCATGGTTCTAACTTCAAGTTTATTGATCACAAAAGTTTAGTGTTCTACGCTTAAGGTTAGGATCAAGTATAGCGATGGGAAGGGTAAAATTCAAGAATGGGTGGATTAAAGAATGACTACAGGTGTCGCTTGGCGAATGACCGTCCAGAGCCAGACTTCAAGTATTTTTCAAAAGCCGTTGCTTTGACTTGGGTATCAAATACGATGTAGGTCATTAGTTGCCAGGGTCCATACTTGGATGTGTGTGTACATGCACCACGGTTATGAACCCCAATTCTTTGCTCTATATCGGTCGTATAACCAACGTATATTTTCTGGGGATAACTAATAGATCTGAGAAGATAAACATAATGCATGGGAAACACGTCTGTCTTTGTGACTAGTCCGCCGTCGCTCTCGCGCCTGACGGCTTGAGCTATGGCGGGACAGCCTTCGCTATTAAGCTGGTTTACCCAGCCGTAGCTCCGTAAGAGCGAAGGCTGGTGCCGAAGAGGGGAGTCGAACCCCTACCCCTTTTACAGGACTAGACCCTGAATCTAGCGCGTCTGCCAGTTTCGCCACTTCGGCAATAAAAGATTTAGTGCCTGTAAGAATATCATGTTTTTACTGTTTGGCCAACAGAAAATGCTGACAAAAATAAGAGAAATGGAGGCGCTTAGACCAAGCTTTTAAATTTGGCGCAATCGGCTTGGGAGTGCAGAATATCCCCTTGGCGGGCAGGCAGAAAGCTGACCCCGGCCCGTTTGACCTTCAGTTCGCCTTCCAGCTGGGCTAAAAGTTCCAGCAGGGTCAGGCTTTTGCCCGAACCGACGTTAAAAACTTCGCCTTTAAGATTGGCTTTGGTGCCGAGCAAAAGATTGGCTTCTACCACCTGGGCAACGTTGACAAAATCACGCGTCTGTTTGCCATCACCAAAGATGGTAACCGGTTCGCCCTTCAGCAGCTGCTGCTTGAATTTTGCAACAACGGCAGCGTACTGGCCGTTGGGGTTTTGGCGTTCGCCATACACATTAAAATAGCGCAGCATGGCCGTGCTCATGGCGTATTCTTGGGCATATTTTTTGCATGCTGCTTCGCCGGCGAGTTTGCTTTCAGCGTAAGGCGATAGCGGATCAAGCTTATCAGTCTCGCTGCAAGCGTCCTGTTTTTGGCCATACACTGCGGATGATGATGAGAAAATAAACGTTTGCACGTTATTTTTTTGGCAGCTATCCAGCATGTTGTTGGTGCCTTGAACGTTAACGCTATAGCACACCTCTGGATGTTTGATGGATTCTGGAACCGAGATAAAAGAGGCAAGATGAAAAACAACATCTTGGCGTGCGGTTGCTTTGATGCAGCTGTAAGCAGCGCGAACGTCTGCATAAAGCAAGTTGATGGCATGCACAACCGATTTTAAATTATTCAGTTGTCCCGTGGAAAAATTATCCATAACCGTTACCACTGCGCCCAGTGCAACAAGCTTTTCGACCAGATGCGAGCCAATAAAGCCAGCGCCGCCGGTCACAAGAACGCGTTTTTTTTGGTAAAACCGTTGTAATGATTCCATCACCTACTTCTCCTTTTTCTCTTCAAAAAATAGCTGTGTAAGATCTACTGAACGATGGTGCTCCTTGCCGTCTTGGTGGTGCTTGTGAGTATGGTTGTATCGCGCCTGGCCGGCATGATGGTTGGTTGAAAGAGTGCGTGCAATGTCTCGGCAACGCCTTTACCATCAAGAAACGCTTCTTGCATGCTGGAGTATTTCCATGCGCCATAGCGGCCGGTTGAGTAAATATCCATAGTCTTTAACTGCGTCAAAAGTTTAGGAAGATTTTTTTCTCTCCACATATCATACGTCACATACGCGTGTGGCAGGTGAAGTACTTTTTCACAAACCACATGATGTTCTTGGAGTTTAAGAAATTCTAAAATTTTTTTACGCGTTTGTGCAATAAGTGATGATTTTTTTTGTTCAGGGGTGGTGTTGGGCAGATAGGCAAACTCGCCGTAAATGGCCGTGTTGCCGGCTGGGACTGAGGCGGGGGAAACATTGTGCCAAAAGCCCAAGCGGTAAAATGGGAAAACTTTTTCTGGGAAATAAATCCAGTGCATGGGCAGCAAGCTATCAACACTAAAACCCAGATTGATATTCACCACCGCATTGCACAAAAGTTTTGGTGCAGCCTGCTGCAACGTGTGTTGTGTTGATGTGCTGCACGTAGTGAGCAGGTGATTGAGGGGCATGGTGGAAACAAGATAGCGATAGGGCTCTTGGTGCCCGTTGCTAAAAAAAACAATCTTACGCATGGTGTCAATGTGTGCAACCTGATGATTTACCTGAATGCGATTAGCAATCTTAGATGCCACTTGCTTGATGATAAACTCGATCCCGTCTTTTTTGGGATAATAAAAACTGCTGTTATATCCAATGCCTGCCGGTGGTTTTTTTTCGATGGTGCCTTTGATGATGGCTTGCAGACTGGTTGATGGAACAAAGCGTCCGGTCCAGCTGGGATGTATTTTTTTCAGATCGCACGCCAAAAGTTTTTTGTTGTACGGAAAGAAAAAGTGCTTGCCCAAACCGGCGCCAAAATGTTTTAGCACCCAGTCATGAAAGTTGGTGGGCTTCTTGATGTGTGTGGAGCGTTTAACATAACCTTCGATGCACTCGGCAGCAACGTCAATGGGAAGGCCAAAAAGGTTGATCTGAAAGGGGTAGTCGGTTGTCACGTTGTGTGAAAAGATGCCGGTCTTGCGTTCGACCAGGTGAAAATTATTGATGCCGGCGACGGTATCTAAAAACTGAAAAAAGTTGGGATCACTGATGTGCAGCAAGTGGCCGGTATAATCAAAGGTGAAACCGTCTTGCTGGGTCGATTGAAGCAGCCCTCCCGGGCGGCCATTTTTGTCAAAAATTTTGTAATCAAAAAAACCGAGCTTTTCTAAATGATACGCAGTGCTGAGTCCCGTAAGGCCAGCGCCTACAACAACGATTTCAGCCACGCATTCTCCCTTTTGTGATGATGGTAAGCAATGTGTTGTATCTTCTAAGAATAACAAGATGCCGGATGAACGCAATATGGCTCTTAATCCTTTTTGCAAAGCTCCCGTGTTTCCATCTTTTCAACAACAAAGCTACCGCTTTTAACGCGGTGCTCAAGCTTATTGGGGAAGCTCAAGAGTAAATGATACTTGTTCACAGCAACAATTTTTTCGTCCAGAGTAAAAACAAGCTGTTGTTGTTGCGCATTCCATTTGCCCTCGCAGACCAGATTCTGCTCGATGGGAATGACCGAATGCTCGCGCTCTTTTTTTTGATACAACGAAGCGGCAAGGTGCGTTAAGGGTAGCCCCTGCCATTTTAAAGTGAGTGTTGTCAGTTTGATAGGTTGCTTGCTTCTGAGTGTCAAAGAGCAGGCCCATGCCCATTTCTTTTTATCCAAGCTGCTGTGAGCAACGTGCAGTCGATACTCTTTCCAGGTGCTTGTTGTGCTGAGTGAGAAAAAATCGTGGTTAAATGTTTTGTTTGTTTCAACAAGAGCATGTCCCTGATAGGAGCATGCAAAGCAGTACGTAAGCAATAAAAATACTATTTTTTTCATGGCAGCCCCCGCCATAACCCCAAAACCATTCGCATTGTTACTATTTTTATTTTACAGTTTTGCAAGAATCAAAATAAAGGGATTGCCAAAGGCTGTTTCGGAAAGTGCGCAAACTGGCACAATGCGGAGCTTCTCGTTCGTATGGTTCGAGATGAGCCTGACGGCTCTCCTCACCACGAACGGAACACACATCCCGTTCGCCCTGAGGAGCTGCGTAAGCAGCGTCTCGAAGGGTGCATACGGGGGTTTTAAAAATTAAATTTGGTTGAGCGTACCTGAATGATGCGTCCAGTACGGTAGGTATTGGTTCCAAAATGTTTGGGTAGTGGCGGAAAGGGGCTAGCGAACTTCATATTTTTCATGATCATGGTATCAAGTTCCTGGAAGCCGGTTGTCTGCAGCAGGGTGCATGATTGCAGCGCTCCATGCTTATCCAGGACAAATTCAATGACCGCTTCGCCTTCTTGCACGCGCTGAGACGAGCGCTGGCTAAAGTTTTGCTTCCACGAAGCTTGCAGGCACCAGTTAATCTTCGCCTCGTACGAAAGATATTTAAGCTCTTCAAACGATGGGCGTTTGTTTGGATCGCCATCGCGGTCAATCAGATCGGTTCCCTCTTCACCATCCCATTTTTCAACAAAGCCCTTGGTCAGCGCAATAATGCTGCGTTGCGGCTTGGTTTCTGTTTCGCTGCGTGCGCCACGGACGCGAATGCCGCCGGTGCCACCAACGAGGCGGTCTGCGCGGACTTCCTGAGTTTGGGGTAGAGTAACGGGTGGTAACTGCTGTTGACTTGGTGACGGCATTTTGCCTGCTTCAAATGATGCAACACGGCTTTGCATATCGCGGATTTGGGCGATGCGCTCTTCGCGGGATGGGGCGTGTGGTTCTGCTTTTGCTACCGTTCGCTCTTCTCGATACGCACCCTGTTCGGGTGCACTCGAAGCGAATGGAGTCGAAGAAGCTGCTGGTTTTTTTTCTTCGGTTGTTTGTTTTGGCACAGGCTGCGTATCGTCAGTCCCGCTTGCCCCGAGTGCCCGACGTGGTTCGACGGGGCTCACCATGACCGGATCTGCAGGAGCGGAGACGAGTGTATCGAGGGGTGCGGGTTCTGCTGGCTTGGTTATGTGCGCCGTCGTCGGCAATTTTGCCTGCTCGGGTGGCACGGGTGTGCCCTCGGTTGCGACGGGGGCCTGTGCTTCGCCTACGTCGCCATCAAGTGTTGTAGGAATTTCAAGTTTATGATCAGCCTGCTTTTGTTGCGGTGGTTCATCAAACATCACCCACCCAAAATTTGATTTTGGAGCACGAAGCCGGGCAGGCAGATTATTTTGCTTATCGGTTTTGATTGATTGTAGGCTTTGTGCAAGTGCCTGGCGGCGCTCCTGATAATATTTTTTGATGTCGGCTTGCCGCTGCTGAGGCATGCGTTTGGTGAACGATTGCCACCACGAAGCGGCGCGTTTATGAAAGCCGTAATGAAAAAAAGATCCTACAAAAATAAGATGAAGTGCAACGGAGAAAAGAAAATACAGAAGAATGCGCAAGGCTGTGGATAATCGGCGCTTGTTGTTTTTTTCATCGTTTTCGATTTGCATGCTCTCCCTTTAGTAGCAGTATGCTGTAAGACTACCGGACCGAGCGTGAATGTGTCAAATAGCAATCGCTATAATTCAATCCAAAACGACTGTTGTTTTTTGTGAAGGGTGACCGTGGTGCCAATGCGATGCGATCCGCCATGGGGATTGCTTAAAAAGCGCAGGATTTCGGCAACCAAGTTAGAGCTTGGTGTCAAAGGAGCACGTGCATGAATCAACCATGCCAGTACGATGCGTTGTTGCAAGACAGCATCCTGTTGCTTGAAAAGTTGTAGATTGCCGACGTGATGTTTTGTTTCTTGGTTGAGCACAAAAATCTGGTCAAAAGTTTGTTGAGTCAACTTTGCCAGAAACGCATCTTCGGCTTTGAGCATGGCAACGCTGTGGCTAAAGTTTTCGTCAAAGCGATTGTCGCATGATCGTAGCGCTGGGATAACATTTTTTCTGATGCTGTTGCGCAAGAATTTTTCTGATTCGTTGCTTGGATCGATAACGTAAGCAAGTTTATGCTGCTCAAGATATTTTAAGATCTCGGTTTTTTTATAATCAAGCAGTGGTCTGATGTAAATACCGTCCACCGGATCCATGCCGTGCAGGCCTTGGAGCGTAGTGCCACGGATCAAACGAATAAAAAAGGTCTCTTCTTGGTCATCAAGATGGTGTGCCAGCGCAATAAAGTGAGCGTTGTGTTGTTGCAGTGTTTGTTCAAAAAAGAGACGACGCATTATTCGACCGTGCTCTTCCAGTGAGCCGTTATATTTTTTGGTTGGAGAGAACTCTTTGGCCTGTGCACTGACAAATGTAATGGCGTGCTCTGTGCACAAGTTTTTGCAAAACAGTGCATCGTCTGCCGAGTTTGCCCGCCATCCATGATCAAGATGTGCGGCGATCAGGTGTAAAATTTTTTGTTCGTGTAGTTGGCGCAAAACATGATATAAAAATACGGAGTCCGGCCCGCCTGATAAACCAAGAATGACGGTGGGAGTGGTGTGCGTGTGTTGCGCGATGAGAGAGGATGTTTTTTTTTGTGCTGCTTCAAAAATCATGACGACTATGTGTTCTTTGCCGTCATCAACAGATACGTCTCTATAAACGGCATCAAGTCGCCATCCAAAACATCGTCGGGACGTGGTGATTCAAGATCTGTTCTGTGGTCTTTAACCATTTTGTAAGGATGCAGAACGTACGAACGAATTTGTGAACCCCACTCAATTTTTTTCTTCTCGATGGCGTCTTCTTTTGCCTTCTTTTCTTCTTGTTGCTTTTGAATCAGACGCGCCTTAAGCATCTTCATGGCAATGTGTTTGTTTTGCCCTTGTGAACGTTCGTTTTGGCACTGCACCACAATGCCGCTGGGGATGTGGGTAATGCGAACAGCTGACTCTGTTTTGTTAACGTGCTGGCCGCCAGCGCCACCGGCACGATAGGTGTCAATTCTAAGATCGGTTTCGCTGACTTCGACTTTTTCGTCTTCAACTTCTGATGTGACTGAAACTCCCGCAAATGAGGTGTGGCGGCGTTTGTTTGAGTCGAAGGGTGAGATGCGCACCAGACGATGAATGCCGTTTTCTGCTTTCAAAAAGCCAAAGGCGTTGGCCCCGCGAACAAACAAGGTTGCCGATTTTATGCCGGCCTCTTCGCCGTTTTGATAATCAAGAATATCAACCTTAAACTCTTCGCGTTCACAAAAGCGTAGGTACATGCGCAACAGCATTTGGGCCCAATCCTGCGACTCGGTGCCGCCGGCGCCTGCGTTGATGCTGACGTAACAGTTTTTGGAATCTTCTTCTTTATTAAGAATGAGTTGGATTTTGAATTTGGTGATTTTTTTGCAAAGGGCTGCAACATCACTTTTGATGCTTGCCAGCTCTTGTTCGTTATCTTTAAAAAATTCTACCAGCTCACTGAGGTCTGCGTACTGCTTGTCGACGATGTGATACTCTTCGACCAAGATTCTGAGTTTTCGGTGTTGCACCAGAATTGGGTCACGCTGAGGGTTTTTCCAAAAATCTTCGGCGTTAACCTGCGCATCAAGTTCAGCAAATTTTTCGGCAAGCTTTGCGTTGTGCCAAAATGAACGGATGGCGGTGATATCGTCTTGGCGATTTTTTAACTGTTCGCGTAATTCATCAAGCAACATAGTTTTGACCACTGAGCGAGGTGATGGTTAAATTTTAACACTTCGCTCAGTATATCACGAAAATTAGGGAGTGCACGCCTTAGACCTTGCGGCCCTTTTTGTTCTCATTTCTGAACGGCCAGATATGTGTTTTAGAGAAGTGGCCGTGGCGGTTTTTGCTGGAAAGCTCGTTTTTATTCAGCTTCTTAGATTTCTTGGTTTTTGGGTTGCCATCTTCATACTCGTCGCGCGTAGGCACGTGGTTTAAAAGGTGGCTTTTGCTCAATTTGTTCACTTTTGACATGATTTCCCCTGTTTTAGGCTGTTTCTTCTGTCTCCTATACCTACCCTACCAGATTAGATTACAAATAGTCAATAATCCGGGCAACAAAAATAGGGGGAAAATGTGTGATTTTTTAATAATACCGCTTGCAACACCTCTTAATTGCGGGTATAATTTTTCCCATCATTTGATACAAAATTTCTATCTTTGACATATGCGTTGATATAGACGCAGGTAATACAAATTACCTGAGAGATGAGGATCTCATGAAATTCTGATATTGAGAGTTTGATCCTGGCTCAGAATGAACGCTGGCGGCGTGCCTAACACATGCAAGTCGAACGAGAAAGCCCGTAAGGGTGAGTACAGTGGCG
>JAHFBR010000032.1:7496-9647 GCA_023249955.1 bacterium | reverse complement strand
GCATTGTGGGCAAAGGCAGCAAAGAACGCATGATTCCTGTCCCCAAAAATATTTTAGAGCTCCTGCGCCACTATCTTGATCATGTCTACCCCAAGCTGATGCCGCAGCAAGCCGAGCTGCAGGATAAAAAAAAGCGGTATCTCTTTGCCGCTTGCTACGGCAATCATATAAAACCGATCTCGCGTCAATCGTTTTGGATGTCGCTCAAAAAGATCTTGAGCAAGGCCGCTATCTTCAAAAATGTTTCGCCACACAGCCTGCGCCACTCGCTGGCCACGCATCTTTTACAAAAAGGCGCAGATCTGCGCTCGCTGCAGATGCTTTTGGGGCATCAAAATTTAGCAACCGTGCAGGTTTACACGCATTTAAGCAATACGCATGTTAGAAAAGTTTATGATAAAAAGCACCCGCGGGCGTAATCTGCTTTATCCAAACCATCTTATGCTGTATACTGATCTCAATTGTTTTTTATCATCACAATGACAGTGTTTAACCAAGTAGCTAGTGGATACATGTTATGGATGGAAAATTTACCGCGACGCAAAAAGATTTATTAACGCTGCTCAGTTCGATGCAGCCCATTTGCAACAAGCGCACAACGCTTGATGTAACCGAATCAGTTCTGTTTCAAGTGACCCCGCGTGAGCTAACGCTCAAAGGGACCGATCTTGAAATCAGTTTACAAGCCAACATGGATATCGAAAGTGATTTTACCGACACAGCCAGCTTTTTGATCTCTGGCAAACGTATTTTTGAGCTGGTCAAAGAGCTTGATGGTACGATCGAATTTAAGTTTTCTGATACGCAGCTTGGTCTGCGTGCAGGTGGTGTTGATCTTGCGCTGAATATCAAAGATGCTCAAGAGTTTCCGCCATTTCCAGAACGCATTGAAAATATGATGAGCGTTGAGGCATCATTCTTGCTAGATATGCTCAATAAGGTTGCGTTTCTGATTCCACAGAACAACGCCAATGCCGCGCTCAATGGCATGCTGGTGGAGCTTGATGCACACGAGATGGCTCTGGTGGCGACCGATGGCCACAGCCTGGCCCGTGTCACAACCCCAAAATACACGCTGGCTGAAGAAAAAAAGTGGTTGATGCCAAAGCGTGCGGTGCTTGAGCTGAAAAAACTGCTCGAGGCCTATCCAAAAGACAATGTCTTTTTGGGCGTTTGTGGCAACCAGCTTGTTTTCTCGGGCAAAAATTTTAACTTCTTTACCAAGCTTATTGCCGATCCGTTTCCGCAATACAAAGCAGTTTTGGCAAAAGACGGTTTTACCCCTGCTCGCTTGAGCCGCGATCCATTTGTCAGAACGCTTAAACGCACCAGTTGTTTGCTGGCCGGGCAATTTGTGTCGACGCAGTTTGCGTTCAGCCCTGGCAAATTAAAAGTCAGCATGCAAAACAAAGAGGTCGGCGCGCTGGAAGAAGAGCTGTCGCTTGAAGATTTCAGTGAAGGCAACGTCGAGAGCCGTTTCTATTCACCGTATCTTTTGAACGGGTTGCAAGCGTTTCCTGATGCGGCCGTTAACTTTTTTATCAAAAATAATGTTAAACCCATTATTTTTGAGGCAAGTAACAATGACTGCCACATGACCTATGTGGTGATGCCGGTTTCTGCAACACAAAGTGAGTAATGAATTAGATCGGGGAGCTTTACGCTCCCCAAACCATCTCGATAATCTGTTGTGATCATACAAGAACTTACCCTTAAAAATTTTAGATGCTTTGACGAACGCGTCATCCCCTTTGACGGCCGCGTGGTGGTCATCGAGGGTCCTAATGGTTCGGGCAAAAGCAGTATCCTTGAAGCGCTGCATTACAGCTGCTATTTACGATCATTTCGCACACATCTGAATCGCGAACTGATCTCATTGGGTCAGGATTACTTTTTTGCAAAAATCAAAGTAGCACATCACAATGCCGCCGACATCGATAACATTCACATCGGTTTTTCGCAGGCTGAGGGAAAAGTTGTCACCTGCAATGAAACAACCATTAATTCATACAAAGATTTATTGTCGCGCGTGCGCGTGGTAACCCTTGCTGCTGACGATCTGGAACTGGTGCAAGGCAGCCCGGAACTGCGCAGAGATTTTTTAAATTACGCGCTGCTGCTCAATTATCCAGACCTGACAACGCTTTTTAA
>JAHFBR010000032.1:0-7486 GCA_023249955.1 bacterium | reverse complement strand
AAAACAAGTTTTGGAAAATCGTAACAGTCTGTTGATGACGCACCGCACCAACTCTGATGAATTTGATATCTGGACTGAAAAATTGTGGCACGAATCACGCGCACTGCAAGAACACCGCCGCGACTATCTGCAGCGCTTGGAGCAATCAGTAAATGCGTTGCTTGCAAACTATTTTTTAACGTCGCATGACGCCGATTTGACTGTACGTTTTGAGTACACACCCAAAAACATGTCAGGCGACGATTTTAACACGTTTTGGGCTGGCTACCGCACAAAGCATGGCCAGACCGAACAAGAGTGGCGCAGGAGCCTTTTTGGGGCCCACCTGGATGATTTTGCGGTGATTTTTCAAAACAAAAAGGCCCGTGTATACGCATCGCGCGGTCAGCAAAAGCTTTTGGTGCTGCTGATTAAAATTGCGCAGTTGCAGCAGCTTTCGTCGTCGGGCGAGCCTGGAGTTTTGTTGCTTGACGATTTTATGACTGATTTTGATGCAACTAAAGTTGAACGAAGTGTTGCAGCGCTTAAAGATCTGCAGTTTCAGATGTTTTTGAGTTGTCCGGTCAGCCCGGATGTCTTTTTGCGCAATCTTTCCCCCGGCGATATCACGCACATTCGCCTGTAAAGTTTTACGCCGCTCAATAATTTGTTTTTGTAAAATTATATTCCACAAAAGCCGAGTTCTGGCAGCATTTAAAAATATCTCTTGATTTTCTCATAGGATTGATTATATTTTCCTTTGCTTAAATTATGATGGGTTATCTACCCTGTTAAGGAAGAAGACTTCATTACTACTCTCCTTTCTCCTTTTCCGCCATGCTTCAAACGCATGGCGGTTTTTTCTCCTTAGGGGGTAAAAAGAGGGGTCTGGTCTGGCTTGTATTTATTACACGCTGCAATGATTTTCTTGAAATGCTCGATTTTATAATATTTTTAAAATTACGCTTGATTTTCTTATAGGGTTATGTATCATAAAGCCATGGTAAGTCATCACCGATTTACCGGCTTAAAATAGACTTCATTACTACTCTCCTTTCTCCTTTTTCCGCCATGCAGTTCTTGCATGGCGGTTTGTTTTTTGTACAAAAAATGGGGCTGCCGCAGCCCAGCCCCTTCGATTTTTCGAGATGGGGCCACCAGGCGCCTACGCCTGTAAACACCAGGTTTTTATCCATATACTTGTCTGTTGGCTATTTCTATTTGTATAATTATTGTTAGATTTAGCTCAAAAAGGAGGTCGTGGGATTTTTTGATGTTTTTAAAAGAGGTGTTTGATATGAAAAATATAGGGAAATTATTGGCTCTAGGAGCGGTACTTGTGGTGTGTGCCGCGTACTATTTATCTGTGGGGGCGATGGATGTGGCCCCTCCTACGTTTCCAGCAATTACTTGGGGTGTCAGCGAGCGTCAGGGAAATCGACCTTCGATGGAGGATGCTTACTATGCTAATGACGAAGCCGGTGTTAAGATTTATGGCATTTTTGACGGGCATGGTGGGAGAAGCACCGCGGATTATGTTGCCGCAAACCTCGCAACAAAGTATCATGCAGCTTCTGGTGATGCCGGGGCTCGGCTGAAAATGAGTTTTGAAGATCTTCATCAGCATGTGGTTGCGAATTTCAGAGATGGAGCTACTGCCATTGTTGCAGCTATTGAGGGCAGTCACCTAACGCTTGCCTGGCTTGGCGATGCGCGGGCAGTGCTTGAAAGGAATGGTATGCTTGCTGATGCAACACAAGATCATGAGTTTACTGAAGCAGAGATACGGGCAATCTGGGCGAGAGGTGGTCGTGTGCGCATAATGATTGGTGGTGATATGGGGCGTCTGCGTGAGAATAGAAGCTTTGTGGGAAATGATTTTAGGCATCTTGAGAATTTTCACAAATACGGCAAAAGACCAGACGAGCATGGGATGCACCATACATTGCGCGTGGAAGACAACCAAGGGCGGCCAAGCCTCAACATGCCGCGTTCCTTAGGGGACGCTCATGTGGCGCGTTTTATGAGTCATGAACCTGGTCTTAAGTCTATTCAGCTAGAGCCAGGCAACAATTTTCTCATTTTGGCTTGTGACGGTGTGTGGGATGTGCTGGATAATGAAGAAGCGATTGGTATTGTGCGACAAGCTTTTGATAGCAAATCAGCTTTATCTGCAAGAAATCTATTTGAACCAACAACAGAGCACGGCGATGATGCTTGTGTAATGGCAGCGCGTGCGCTGATTGATGCTGCGTATGAAAAAGGAAGCGGTGACAATATTTCTGCACTTGTTATTGCATTTGATTGGAAAAAGAAAGAAGCAGAAGTAGATGAAGCTATTAAAAAGATTACAACTTTGGAAGGGTCGGTCGAGAAGGAAGAGCAGGAAAAAATCTTAAGAGCACACCTTGAGGCGGGGCGTGGCTTTGAAAAGGTTTTAGAAGAAGCTATGAAACTAAAAGAAGACGAAGCTATGACGAAGAAGCTCGAAGCTTTGCATTTATTCAGTCTACTTGTTGAGCAAGGACGAGCATACGAGCAAGCTGGGGAGGCTGCTGATGCCGTTCTGGGGGTGGCAAAGGCGATGTGGCAAAAGGCGCCCGCAATGAGGCTAAAAAAGCTGATTGAAAAAAAGAAGGCAGAGGCTGAAAAATAGCCGGTTCTGGACTGCAATAATTTTGTTCAAAATCTTGAGCCCCGCGTTTGCAACACATGCGGCAAAACGCGGGGCTTTGTTTTTCACGCTGGAAAATTCTCTTTTTGGGATTCAAAATGATGCAGCAAAGATTTGATGACTTTCTTCGAAGAATCTGAAAAAAGCTCTTTCGTGCTATGGTTTTTGATGTTGGTAAGTAAAATTGGCGTGCGGGGGTAAAAGTGGCATATGACGTTGGGTTATAATGCATGTTTAGGCCCTGCTCAAGGCCAGAATCCGCATCGCAGCCGAATCGTTAATCTCAGGGTCCATCATATAGCTGCTTACCTGTCCGGGCCCCCCGGACTCAGATCTTAAACCCTAAACCTTCCCAATTCCCCAAATTTTCTCATTATTTTCTCATTTAGCCCAGAACCTGGGGGTCAATGTTAACATAATCACCATTATCAGACACGAAGATTATGCCTCTTCTCTTGCGCTGCCCACGCAACTTTTTCAGAGGGTTCTTGCAAAAGTATGGTAAACTGGTGGCCCGTTTGTTTTATTTACAAAGCCAGAGGAGGTCGTGTGCGTTTAATCGTATTATTTTTGGGCGTGATATTGATGCTGGGTCACAGCACCGCAGCCTTATGTATGCAGGCGCCGCCACTTCAAAATCGCCTTTCAATGGCAGTCGCTCGGAAAAGTGTTGCTGCGGTGGAGGCATGCCTTGCAAGTCAAGATCTCGAGGCCGTTTTTGCAGAAAACCCTGAATTAGCACTTACCCTTTTATCAAGCGCTTTGTCATCAAGCGGCGAGCTAAAATTAAAAAAGCAACACAAAAAAATTGCATTGCTCCTCATACAGAACGAAATCGTTTACAAACACATAACAAACAAAACAATATATCGCCTTATCGTTCATCTCATACAAAGCGAAGCTATACCTGCCGCCACGTGGATTATGCGGCGACCTTTTTTGAGTGAAAAACTCTCAACACATGATTGCTTTACCATATGCCTAGCTACGGAGCTCTTGATGCCTCTTCACGATGAGTCCTGTGAATTTGTTGAAGACGTTGAAGACATCGCATGCACCGAAGACAATAAGGATATATAAATTGTCATCGCATCAGTTTTGCCAGCGGTGAATTTTGAACCCAGAGGCCACACAGACAAACAGCCAATGCATCGGTCACGTCATCGCGTTCAACATTGCCAAATTCGGCAAGCTTAGGAAACATCCGCATCATCATGCCGGCCACCTGCTCCTTGCTGGCGCCGCCAAAACCGGTAACGGCCATTTTGACTTCACGCGGCGCAAATTCTGAAATGGATAATTTATTTTGATCGGCAAGCAGATATAAAATGCCACGCAGGAACCCAAGTTTTAAAAATGTCTGGGCGTTCTTGCCCAAAAACGAAGTTTCAAGCGCAACTGACGTAACATGAAAGTTTTGAATCTTTTCATGAAAGAATTGATAGAATTGGCCCACTCGTTGCGAAAGTTCGTGCTGCGAACTCATCTTGAGGTATCCGCAGTCTTGAACCATCACACGTTGAGTATCTTTTGAGATGATGGCGTAGCCGGTGACTGAAAATCCTGGGTCGACGCCCAAAATTACTTGCGGCCGTTTGATCTCCATGACTCTCCCCTTTTTTACCGTTATCCTCCGCCAATATCCTCAAACCGCGTCACATCGCCCTGGAAGCGTGCATGAAACGAACCGGTCGGACCGTTACGCTGCTTACCAATAATAATTTCAGCCAAGTCAGGGTGTTCGGTATCAGGATTATACACCACGTCACGGTAGATAAAAAAGATCACGTCGCCATCCTGTTCGATAGCTCCCGATTCACGAAGGTCTGAAAGCATCGGCCGTTTATCCATCCGTGTTTCAAGCGAACGCGAAAGCTGCGACAACGCCAGCACCGGAAGATCAAGCTCTTTGGCCAACGCCTTGAGCGCACGCGAGATCAACGAAATTTCCTGCGTTCTGTTTTCATGCCGCTGGTGCGAATGAATCAGCTGCAGGTAGTCAACAATGATCAGTGATATATTTTCTTGCGCCTTCAGCTTGCGGGCCTTGGCACGCAACTCCATGATGTTAATAGCCGGCGAGTCATCGATAAAAATCTTTGCTTCCGCCAAACGTGCCGCGGTGTTGGTCATGGTCATCCACTCTTCAGGACTGACCAACGCATTGCGAATTTTTTGGTGTGGAATGTGTGACTCGCTTGAAAGCATACGCAGGACCAGCTGTTCAGCCGACATTTCAAGTGAAAAGATACCCACCGCCGCACCGGAGTGCCAGGCAGCAAGGGCCATGTTCATCGCCAGCGCCGTTTTACCCATCGATGGACGGGCGGCCAAAATCAGCAAGTCACCCCGCTGCATGCCCGAAGTCATGCGGTCAAATTCTGTAAAGCCGGTCGGCACACCGGTCACACCCTCGTGCGACGATTTGACCTGCGCCAGCTGCTGAAATGTTTTTTTGAGTAGGTCATCAATGCGCACAAACGTTGGTGCTGCAAGCTTGTGCGAGATCTGAAAAATCTTTTGTTCTGCAGCATCAAGAACCGAATCTATCTCTTCAACATTTTGATCGTAGCACGAACTGATGATGTCGGCCGCTGAATGAATCAGCTCTCGCAACATCGCCTTATCTTTGACAATGCGCGCGTGCTGCGCCAAAAGCCCCATGGCGGGAATATCTTCCTGCAGCTCCATGATGTACTCAATGCCACCAGCCTCATCAAGCTGCTTTTTGTTTTGCAACATGTCTTGCAATACCAAAAGATCAACCTTTTTGTTGGCCTGCGCAAGTTCAAGAATTGCGTTATAAACAATCTGATGGCGCTTGTTATAAAAGTCCGATGGCTTTAAAACATCGGTAACCAGCGTCAAATTTTGATCATCAAGTAAAATTGCCGACAGCACCGCTTTTTCAGCATCTATGCTTGTCGGCAAACTTTTACCCAAGAGTGATTCTGGCGATGATGTTTCTTTACGCCGGTACACCGCTCCCGGAAATTGATCCGCCATGAAGTCTCTGTTTTATAATTATATGATTACTTGTGATTGCTGAGTGCTTCGACTTTCAGCGTCAGCTGTGGTTTCAGCTTGGATGACAAACGAATCGTCACCTTGTGCTCGCCAACAGCCTTGATTGATTTATCAAACTCAACCTGTTTTCTGTTGATGATAACTTCGTGCTTTTTCAGCAACTCGACCACTTCGTCAGCACCGATAGAGCCGTACAGTTTGCCGTCGTCGTGAATGCGCTCTTTGACCGCAAGATGCATGGTCTTGATGCGCTCAGCAAGCATTGCTACTTTGCTGTTCAAAACTTCGGTTGCAACGTGCTCTTTAACTTTTTTTTGTTTGTAAAACTCACGATTGCTGTCATTAACTTCGATAGCAAGTTTTCGTGGAATTAAAAAGTTGGCTGCATAGCCGTCAGAAACGTTCAGAATCTGCCCGGCCATCCCAATTTTTTCTACGTCTTTAAGCATGTAGACTTGCATGTCATTCCCTTCAGTTAAAAGCCTGTTCCAGAAATGCAAAACGCATTGCCCTAGTATACCCAAAAAATCGAAGATTGACAGGGGTTGGCGCAATAAAAAAACAGGTCATTCGGCTACCGTAAAATCTCCATGCCAAAATGCCCGACATACACAACCGGGAGCTGGATGGCAGCCTGCTTGATGCAGACAAGCCGGTAGAGAATGCTCCTAAAAAACGGGCAGAACCAGCTGTCATTGGCGAAGAAGGCCACCAGGACGGTTTTGTCAGGGGTCCGGTGGCGGTCGAAGTCGGCCCGGGAAACAAAGAAAAATTCCAAGCAGACCCGCGGAACAACCCGCAGCTGGACACCGATATCAAAGCAGTCGCTTTCGCTCTCTTCTGCCCCATCGCTGAGCTCAACGGTGTTGGCTAAAAAGCCCTCGCGCAATGAGGCAAAGCAACGCCACCCTTCAGGAATCTTTTCAACGAACGGGGTGAGGGACTTTTTGACATAAACATTGATTATCAGACTTCGATGCAACCAAAACACCGATTGATACGATCTGCCCTCTTTTTCATAAATCCCGCCCAGCAAAAAATGTGATTCGTCCGGAATGACGTTCGACCACAGTCTGACAATTTCTGGGTAGTGGTTGAGGGGGAATGGAAACATGCTTTCGGGGCTGAGGAGGAGGTGCGTACTATTCTCGTTCGTATGGTTCGAGACGAGCCTGACGGCTCTCCTCACCACGAACGGGTCTAACTCCTGAAAAATCTTCTGCCCCATCCCCTCTGGGCTTTTGCGCCACGCAGCGTTAGCATTCTTAACACGATTAGCCACCGGTGCAACGTACTGCATATCAAGATCATCAGGCAATGACGCCAACTCCACTCCGCCACTCCACGCACTCAGCAAAGCGATAAGCCGCAAAAAAAATTTATATGATGCTAACGGAATACACGGATTGATAAACGGGTAGCCGTTCTGGCCCAGGCCAAAGGGCCACAACACCCACTGGTCAATCAGATACCAGTACATTACCGTGCTGCACGCAACCATCGCGCTCACCATCCATGCACGCTCAAGCATGCGGCGCACAAACGCAGTGAACCAAAACCAACATCCTGCCGTCAGTGCAAAATAAAAAACAATTACGCCGTACACCGCGCCACATGCCCACCACGATGCGCTTGAGTGACGCAGCATCACTTTGAACAGCCACTGAAAATGAAAACCAAAAATAGACAGACCCCAGATAACACCACTCCACCAGGCAATTTTTAAAGTTTGATAGTAGTAGAACAAAAGAAAGAGCGGAGCGGGAAACAGCAGTATTAAAAATCCAACTGAAGAAAAAAGAAACG
>JAHFBR010000139.1 GCA_023249955.1 bacterium | reverse complement strand
ACGGCGCCCTTTTTTATTTTATCTCAATTCAGCAGATCTTAGAACTTGAATTCAAATCCTGCATTGAAGAAGTACGAAGTGTCCGTACCCAGTCTGAAGAGTGTTGGATCTTGAACGTTGTTACGTTGGTCTTCTACAACGTCTTGGAAGATATCACTACCAACTTGAATGCCCTTCATATCGGTAAAGAACCCACCCGGCACAAACATCGAGAAGTTGGCAAACATAGTCAGATCTTTAACGACCGTAGTACGCGTCAAAACGTTAAACTCGGTTCCCATAAAGTTACGCGCGTTTTCTGTTGGCAAAACCGTAACAGTAACAGGATTTACCGTATTATTAACAACAACCTTCTTTGTCGTATCGGTTTTCCAGAAGGCAATAATATTGGAGTTCAAGCTAAAGTCTTTGAGAATAAAGCGCTCTGGAGCCCAGGTGAATGAAAGGCCTGCATGTTGCAAATCACTAAAGCTCATATCTGATTGTGCTTTAATAGTACCACCGCCTGCGCTTGGATTAAGCGTCATCGGTCTGCGCAAATTACGCTCTTCAAGCAACATAATGCTCTTTACGCGCTTGCCGCTATAAAGTTCATGAAGGCCAATAAACCCATGATAATTTTTGTTCTGTGCAGTTGCATTTGGATTGGCGTCTCCTGAAGCATATCCGTAGGCAGCCGCAATTTTTACATCCCAATCTTCAAACGTATAGGCACCATCAATAACAGCCATCCAGCCTTCAAATTTATTTTCGTAAGCAGGTCTAAAGCGTTTATCCGAATTGTAAAAACCTGGTGCCCCGACAATTTGCTGACTATTTTGCGCCGTACCATCGCCAACAACAGGTTGTATCGCAGCAGCCTTGGAAGCAGGGGTAACAAGTGCCTTAAGAGTAAGATTTACGTCGGTAAAAATATGAGTAAATCGCTCGACCACCTGTCCCAAATCATTAACGACAACTTCGGCTTGGTTACGATCAATATTGAAAGCGTTTTGCTTGCCATAGTTAAACGCTGTATCAAATCCCCACTCAAAATTACCATGATTATGCTCAAGCATTAAGCCATATGAGCCCCAACGCGCTTTGGCATCAGGTGCAATTTCGATGGTTTGATCTGAAGCTGCGTTATAAAAAGCGTATGGTTCAATGTCAACATTACCAATAACACTATTCTTGAGCGCTTTCCATTTCAAACGTCCAGCAACAGCATCATCATTTTTACCAACACCGCGCCATGGCGTTCCACTGCGGCCAATAATATTGTCTTTGTCTGCGTTAACAGTGTCAGAAAAACTCTTACCACGTTCTTGGAAGCGTGCAAAGTACACATCGTACATCAAGCGGTCTTTCAAAATCTCGCCGCTCACATTGATACCAGGTGCTCCCTTATCTTCCATGTATGAATATAGGCCAAGACTTTCTTTGTTCAAGCCATAAAAACCACCAAAGGCGATACCACGACCCATATCAAACGGGAACCAACCCATTTTGACAAAATGTGTGCATGTGTCTGGCTTCAAACCCAAAGCAGCGTTCAAACTAAAGCTCAACCACGCCTCTTTAAACCAGACCATCAGCCTACCGTTGGTGTGGCTGTGGACACCAAAAGCCGCTAGGTCGCTAGAATTGAACGAGACCAGGCTTGGTCCAAGAGGGCCACCATCTTTGTCTGCATAGCTCAACGATTTGCCCCAAATACCTTTGTGGCGCATTGCAACAAACATCTCCACAGCACGATGACCATATTTCTTTTGTCCGTAAATATAGTCAAACATCAGGTCAACGGTGTCTTTGAAAAACCAGTGCTCGTCAGGAATATTTTCATTGAGCAGATAACTGTTCTTATCAAAAATAGTTTCTATTTTAGTTTTGCCGCTAAAAATAAACTCACCATCGCCACGCATAATCTTGAGAACCGGCTTTACACCTGGTTGTGGATAATCAATGGAGTACCCCTCGTAACGGGTAATAGGCTCAAGCTCTCTGATACGCTCAGCCTCCGTCTGATGCGGAACCTTGATGACGCTTTTTTTCTTAGCATCCCCATAACCGTACGCACACGCAAAAAGCGATGCGGCACCCAAAACAAGCCCCAGCAGCTTATTATTCATACATGTTCCTTTTGTTAAACATGGAGAAAATGTGTTGTTAACGACTTTCGATGATCGCGTATCTTGATCTTTTTGTCAATTAAAAAAGAAGCAAAAACCCCCTGCCCTAGCCACTTTTTCGACTAGCAAGGTTTTCCGCAATGTGATTAACTTTACCCGCGCCAATGGTCAGCAACAAATCACCCTCGTGCATCAGATCATGCACCCGGTCAGCAATCTGCGCAAACGCGGATTCGTAATAAACCTGAATATCTGGATTATTTTTTTTAATCGCAGCCACCAGTTCTGCCGACGTAATGCCCGGAATGGGCGCTTCGCTGGCCGGATAAATATCGGTGATGTACAACGTATCGATCCGATACTCACCCGCTGGACGGGCAAAAACGTCAACAAACTCCTGCCACAACTTTTGTGTACGCGTAAAGCGATGAGGCTGAAAAACCACGTGCAAACGCTTTTGGGCACGCTTCTGCGCAACCAGCAGCGTGGTCTTGA